>DASPOR010000166.1 GCA_035625915.1 Alphaproteobacteria bacterium
CCTCGACGCAGCGATCGAGGGCCATGCGGTCTCGTGGCATTGGGTCAAGGGCCACGCTGGGCATGTCGAAAACGAGCGGGCCGATCGGCTTGCCCGCGAGGGCATGGCAGCTTATCTGTCGCGCGAATCGTGAGCGGCGCGAATATCCGGGAAACTTCAGGAGAGCTGCATGGTGCTAAGGAAGCGCAAGGTGCTTAAGGCGGAGGTTGCGTCGTCGCTAAGTTTCAATCGCGATGCCAGCGTCAGGATTGCGCGTAGGGGCGGCAAGCGATGGAATTGGCGGGACACATACTACTGGTTTCTCACCCTGCCGATCTCGGGCGTAATCCTTCTATGCTCCACCTATTACATCCTGGTCAATGTCCTGTTCGCGTGCCTCTACCTGCTCGACCCGGAGGGTATTGCAGGTGCGGACAAGGGCGGGTTCGCCGACGCGTTCTTCTTCTCGGTCCAGACGATTGCGACGATTGGCTACGGCGTCATGTATCCGAAGTCGCTCTTTATCAATCTGGTCGTTACGCTCGAGACGGTCGTCGGCATCATGTCGTTCGCCCTCATCACCGGCATTCTCTTCACGCGCTTTTCCCGCCCTGTCGCACGCGTGATATTCAGCAAGGTGCTCGTGATCGATCCCCACGAGGGTAAGCCCGCAGTCAAATTCAGAATGGCGAACGAGCGGCGCAACCAAATCCTCCAGGCGGAGGTAGGCGTGACCCTCGTGCGGACCGAGCGCGAGGGGTATGGCGCGGAAGTTCGCCGTCTCTACGACCTGAAGCTTGTGCGTAACCAGAGTTCGTTTTTCGGATTGTCTTGGACGGTCGTTCACATAATCGACGAAGCTAGTCCGTTATGGGGTGCGACACCCGCATCCTTACGCCACTCGGAAACGGAGCTCATTGTCCTCCTCGCCGGCGTCGATGAAACGCTCAGCCAGACGGTGCACGCGCGCCACAGCTATGCCGCCGAGGATTTTCTTTGGGCGCGCCGTTTCGCGGACATCCTCTATCGCACGCCCGAAGGCGAGCGCGGGATGGACCTCGACCGATTCCACGAGACTGTGCCGATTGGCTGAGTGCGATCGCGAATAGCGCTCAGAAGAGAAACTCGATCACCAAAAGCACGAAAATCGCGAGAAAGAGCGTTTCCGCGACCATAAGAACGATTGGCCGCAGACCGACCTGCACGAGCGCTTTGATCGAGGTCTTCATGCCGAGTGCGGCAATAGCGATCACGAGGCACCATTGCGAGATCGACGCCAAACCGTCGCGTACCACCGCCGGAATGACGCCTAGACTGCCCAGGACGACGAGTGCCGCGAATCCCAATAGGAACCCTGGAACGGGGAGTGCCTGCGTGCCGGCCGGCCTAGCGGCACCCGGGAGGAAAAGCGAGAGCCCGAGCACGACCGGAAGCAACATGCTAACGCGGAGCAACTTGACGACCGTCGCCACATCGCCGGTCTGTTGGGAGACGCTGTAGCCGGCCCCCACGACCTGCGCCACATCGTGGATCGTGCCGCCCAGGAATACACCTTGATCCACATATGAGAGGTGAAAAACCGCCGCCACGAGCGGATAGAGGATCATTGCCAGCGTCGAGAGGGTCGTGACGCCGATCACCGCGAAAATAATATCCCGTTCACTTGTCCTGTCGCGCGGCAGCACCGTCCCGATCGCGAGTGCGGCCGAAGCGCCGCAAATCGCGGTTGCCCCTCCCGTGAGCAGGCCGAAATCGCGCTGGAGCTTGAATGCGCGCGCGATGCCGGCACCCACCAGAATTGTCAGAAGTGTTGCGCATATCACCGAAAGGAAGGGTTTCCAGCCAAGGCTCACGATCTGCGAGATGGTAATGCGCGCGCCGAGAAACCCAACGCCGATTCGCAGGATCATCCGAGCCGCAATGTTGATACCGGCAACGCATCGCCCTTCGAGCGACAGGAAATGGAAGGGCATGCCCAGAAGCAAGGCGAAAAGCATTACCGGTCCACCGTATCGACCGGATAGGAATGTCGCCGCCATCGCGATGACAACGCTGGCGAGCACGCCC
>DASPOR010000167.1 GCA_035625915.1 Alphaproteobacteria bacterium
CGCCTTGCGACGATCGCCGAAGCCCGGCGCCTTCACAGCCGCGACCTTGAGGCCGCCGCGCAGCTTGTTGACCACGAGGGTTGCGAGCGCTTCGCCCTCGACGTCCTCGGCGATCACGAGCAGCGGGCGGGCCGACTGCACGACCGACTCAAGCAGCGGCAGCATGGCCTGGAGGTTCGAGAGCTTTTTCTCGTGGATAAGGATGTACGGATTTTCGAGCTCGCACACCATCTTGTCGGCGTTCGTTACGAAATAGGGCGAGACGTAGCCGCGGTCGAATTGCATGCCCTCGACCACTTCGAGTTCGGTCGCGAGGCTCTTCGCCTCCTCGACCGTGATGACGCCCTCGTTGCCGACCTTTTGCATCGCCTTGGCGATCATTTCGCCGATCTCGCGCTCGCCGTTGGCGGAGATCGTGCCGACCTGGGCGATTTCGTCGTTGGTTTTCACCTTGCGGGAATTCTTGCGCACGTCCTCGATCACGGCCTCGACGGCGAGGTCGATGCCGCGCCTGAGGTCCATCGGGTTCATGCCGGCGGTGACCCCCTTGATGCCCTCGCGCACGATCGCCTGCGCAAGCACGGTCGCCGTCGTGGTGCCGTCACCTGCCACGTCCGAGGTCTTGCTCGCGACCTCGCGCAGCATCTGCGCACCCATGTTCTCGAACTTGTCGGAGAGCTCGATCTCCTTGGCGACCGTGACACCGTCCTTCGAAATGCGGGGTGCGCCGTAGGATTTGTCGAGCACCACGTTGCGGCCCTTGGGGCCGAGGGTCACCCTCACCGAATTGGCGAGGATATCGACGCCTTTGAGCAAACGCGCGCGCGCGTCCGCGCTGAATTTTACGTCCTTGGCTGCCATTGATGGATTTTCCTTACTGAATGATTCCCATGATGTCGGACTCTTTGAGGATCAGGAAATCCTCGCCGTCGACCTTGATTTCGGTGCCGGACCACTTGCCGAACAGCACGCGGTTGCCGACCTTGACGTCCGGCGGAATGAGCTTGCCGCTCGCGTCGCGGGTACCCCCTCCGACCGCCACGACCTTGCCCTCCATGGGCTTCTCCTTGGCCGTGTCGGGGATGATGATACCGCCAGCGGTCTTGGTCTCCTGCTCAACCGCCTTGAGCACGACACGGTCGTGCAATGGCTTGAGTTTCATTGCTTTTCCCTCAATTTGTGGATTGTGCCGCGCGAGCGGATTAGCACTCGCCCGGCAGGAGTGCCAGGGTTATAGGGGGTCGCTTTGCCGGTGTCAACTGCCCGTCTCGCCGAATGCCGAGGGTGCTGGTCTTACAGCCCGCCCCTCCGATGTTCGAGGCGCGCGACATCTGCCGGATCGAGGCGAACGCGAAGATGAGCGTATTCGTCGTCGTCCGTGCGGCTCATAACCTCGCCGCGGCTGTAGAGCCAGGCGAGCGTCTTGCCGTCCGAGAGGGAGATATCGACCTCGACGACGTCATGCCCGCGAGAAATCTCCCGATCGACGCATTCGAGAAGCGCTTCGCATCCTTCCCCCGTCAAAGCGGAGAGCGGAATCATCGTGCGATTGCTGCGCGCCGTCGCCGCGACGATCGCACTTCGTTCCTCCGGGCTCAGGAGGTCGATCTTGTTGAGGACCTCAAGCAGCCCTTCCTCCACCTCCCGCGAGAGCCCGAGCGCGATCAATACCTGATGCACGTCGTCCTTCTGCGCTTCCGTTTCCGGATGGGAAATGTCGCGCACGTGAACCACGATGTCGGCCTCAAGGACCTCCTCGAGCGTTGCGCGGAAGGCTGCGACAAGCTGGGTCGGTAGATCGGAGATGAAGCCGACCGTGTCCGATAGGATAACGGCGCGCCCGGAATGCAGTTTGAGCGCCCGCATCGTCGGATCGAGGGTCGCAAAGAGAAGATCTTCGGCGAAGACCGATGCACGAGTCAGGCGATTGAAGAGGGTCGATTTGCCTGCGTTCGTATAGCCGACGAGGGCTACGACGGGAAAGGGCACGCGGCGGCGGGCCGCACGGTGAAGCTCCCGTGTGCGAACGACGCTCGAGAGTTCCTTCTTGATCTTCGTGATGCGCGTCCCGATCAGCCGGCGGTCGATCTCGATCTGGCTCTCGCCGGGGCCGCCGAGAAAGCCGAAGCCGCCACGCTGGCGTTCAAGGTGGGTCCAGCTTCGCACGAGGCGGCTGCGCTGATAGGTGAGATGAGCGAGTTCGACCTGCAGCCGGCCCTCCCGCGTTCGCGCGCGCTCGCCGAAGATCTCGAGGATGAGGGCAGTGCGGTCGATGACCTTGCACTTCCATGCGCGCTCGAGATTTCGCTGTTGCACAGGCGTGAGCGCACCGTCAATGACGACGACCTCGATTGCGAGCGCTTCGACGAGCTGCCCGATACGCCCGACCGTGCCCTTGCCGAATAGCGTCGCGGGACGCGGTTCGACCAGGCGCACAACTTCGCTCTCGACGACGTCGAGGGAAATTGCCAAAGCGAGGCCGATTGCCTCTTCGAGGCGGGACCGGGGCGAGCGGCCATTCGCCATTTCCGATTGGAGTGCTGGATGCAGCACGAGGGCGCGCCCAATGGGTGCGCCGTTGCTCGTACCTTCTCCCTCCCGGGTATCGCCCTGCGGAGCTACCACGCGTGGATCACGCCTCGACCGCCTCTTTATCCTGCTCGAACAGGGAAATGGGGACCGTCGGCATCACAGTAGAAATCGCGTGCTTGTAGACTAACTGAGAGTGATGATCACGGCGTAACAAAACTGAGAAGTTATCGAACCAAGTAACGATGCCCTGAAGTTTTACTCCATTTACCAGAAATATCGTTACAGGGGTCTTGTTCTTGCGAATGTGATTCAGGAATACATCCTGTAAGTTTTGAGATTTTTCGGAGGACATATTCGATCCCCTCTTTTCTTCGTGTTGGGGCGGTCGCAGAATTCGGGTCGGTGCAAACGCCATACAACTAATATGGTTTTTCAGGCCCGCCGGACAAGAGCGGACAGCTCCAGGCAGTTCAGAACTTCGTAATCGGGTCGTGAGCTGGAAAAATCGTCGCGACCCTGCCCCTGACCGGCGATCAAGATGGACGTGCAATTTGCGTTTCGCGCGCAATCCACGTCGAGGGCGGTGTCGCCGACAAACCAGACGGCGGCACTTGGGCTTACCCCCGCCCCCTCAAGGGCCATGAAGATGGGGGCCGGGTCAGGTTTGTCCCACTTGGCATCGCCTGCCCCGATCACACGGCCGAATAGGTGGTCCCAGCCGAGGTGTGCCGCCTCACGGCGCAGAATCGATCCGGTCTTGTTGCTGACGACCCCAAGATAAAGCCCGGACCCCGCCAGCTCGTGCAACATTTCCGCGGCCCCGGGCAGCGGTGTCAGATACTCGAGATGGCAGGCGTTTATGCTGTCGTAGAAAATTCGCTTCGCCTCTTCCCATCTCGATCCGAAAAGGTGCGGAAAGCTATCCCGCATCGACACGCGTACGCGCGCGCGCGTCTCCTCGCTCGTCCAAGGCGCATGCCCCATGGCGACGAGCGTGGCGTTGAGCGCCGTTTCGATGCTCCTCCAGTTGTCGATGAGCGTGCTGTCCCAATCGAAAAGCACTGCGCGCGGACGCGTCAACCCCATCGATCCACGCTGATTGCCTACCCCTTCCGGACGAGAGTTCGTCACGCCGTGGCGCCGTCGCCCGTCGCATAGCTCATATAGAGAGCGCGGAGCTTCAGAGTGAAGGAACCCGCCTTGCCGTTGCCGAGCACCCTGTCGTCGATCTGCGTGACGGGCAGGACGAACGACGTCGCACTCGTGATCCAGGCTTCGCGGGCAGCCTTGGCCTCGGCGACCGTGAACGCCCGCTCCTCGAACTGGAGCTTGTTGGCTTTGGCGAGTTCGAGGACGGAGCGGCGGGTGATACCGCTCAGGATCGCGTTCGTTGCGGGCCTTGTAACGACCGTTCCGTCCTCGGTGAGGATCCACGCATTCGACGAAGTACCCTCGGTTACGTAGCCGTCCCGGTCGACTTGCCACGCCTCATAGGCGCCCGCCTCGCGCGCGCGCTGCTTGCCGAGCACGGCGGCTGTCAGTCCGACGGTTTTTATGTCGCATCGGTGCCACCGGATATCGGGAATTGTGATCGCGCGAATGCCATCTTCAACGGCATTTGCCGGCTGAGGCCGCATCCGGCGCACGGTCATGACGAGGGCACTTGGGACGTTCGCTGGAAATGCGAAATCGCGTGGCGCCACGCCGCGCGTGACCTGCATATAGATCATGCCATTGCGGACGCGATTGCGCCGCATCAATTCCCGCATTGCGACCCGCATTGCGGCATTGCTCATCGGTGCACGGATCTTGAGTTCGCCCAAGGAACGCACGAGACGTTGCAAATGCGGCTCTTCGTCGACGAGATGCCCGTCCTTGATCGCAATTACCTCGTAGACTCCGTCGGCAAACTGATAACCACGGTCCTCAACATGCACGGCTGCTTCGTCGAGCCGCACATACCGCCCATTGACATAGGCCGTTCGCGACATTCGGTTCGATCCATCCTCGATTAGTAACGGGACTCGGGCAAGCGGCGCGCGGAGCGGCTATGCATCGTAGACCAGGCTCTTGTCGTTGGTATGGACGCCGAGCGATTTGAGCTTTCTGTGGAGTGCCGAGCGCTCCATCCCGATGAACGTGGCCGTGCGCGAGATGTTGCCGCCGAAGCGCGTCACTTGCGCGAGGAGATACTGACGCTCGAAAAGCTCGCGGGCGTCGCGCAACGGCAAGGCCATGATCTCTCCTGCCCTGTCCCATTTCAAGACCGGTGGAGCTATGGCGCCGATCTCGGGCGGAAGCATGTCCGCACGGATCATGTCGCGTTGCTCGCCCGGCGCCATGATGAGCAGCCATTCGATGACGTTCCGCAGCTGGCGCACACTCCCCGGCCAGTCATAAGCCTGTAGCGCCGCCATCGCATCCTCGCCGATCGGGCGCTCGGAAAGGCCCGAGGCATTGGCATAACGCTCCATGAACGCGCGAGCCAGGAGTGGAATATCTTCGCGCCGTTCACGGAGCGAGGGCACGTGGAGCGGCACGACATTCAGCCGGTAAAACAAATCTTCGCGGAAGCGAGCGGCGGAGATTTCCTCGGTCAGGTCCCTATTGGTCGCCGCGATGACCCGCACGTCGACCTTCACGCGCGTATTTCCGCCGACGCGCTCAAAAGTCTGCTCCTGCAGTGCGCGCACGATCTTGCCTTGCGTCTCGAGCGGCATGTCGGCGACTTCGTCGAGCAGCAGCGTGCCGTTGTGCGCCTGCTCGAGCGTGCCGACTTTGGCGACGCTTCCCTTGCTGCCCGGAATCTCCTGGCCGAACAACTCCACTTCGAGATTTTCCGGTCGCATGGTGGCGCAGTTGAGCACGATGAACGGTCCCGCAGCCCTGCGCGAGCGGGAGTGAATGATGCGCGCGACGACTTCCTTGCCCGATCCCGCGGGTCCCGAAACGAGGACGCGGCTGCCGGTCGGAGCGACCTTCTCGATCGACTGGCGCAGTTGATTGATGACGGCCGACTGTCCCACAAGCTCGGAGTCGACACCCGCGCGCACGCGCAATTCATCGTTTTCGCGGCGCAGGCGGGCCGCCTCGATCGCACGCTCGACCATGAGGAGCAGCCGATCGGTCTTGAACGGCTTTTCGACGAAGTCGTAAGCGCCGCGCTTGATGGCGTTTACGGCGGTCTCGATCGTGCCGTGTCCGGATATCATCACGACAGGCACACTCGGATGATTGTCCTGTATCACGTCGAGGAGGGCCAGGCCATCGAGCTCGCTTCCTTGCAACCAGATATCGAGGACCACAAGGCTCGGCCGCCGCGCACGGATTGCACTTAGCGCGTCGGTGCTGTTGACCGCCTCACGCGCCTCATAACCTTCATCCTTGAGAATCTGGGCGATAAGCAGGCGAATATCCGCCTCGTCGTCCACGATCAGAATGTCATGTGCCATGCGCGGGAATCGGTTCGATGGTTGATGGCGTGCTCGCGTCGTCGTCCTTGGCGTCAACGATGGCATTATCGGGAAGCGAGAAGATGAGTCGCACGCGAGCACCTCCCCCTTCGCGATCCTCGAGCACCAAGTCCCCTCGGTGATCTTCCATGATTTTCTTCACGATTGCGAGTCCCAGTCCTGTGCCCTTTTCGCGGGTCGTGATATAGGGTTCGGTCAACCTGTCGCGATTGACGACGGGAAGTCCCTTGCCATTGTCCTCGATATCGATGACGACTTGCCCCTCCGATGCCGCAAGGCGTAAAGCGATCATCCCCTGAAACCCCTCTTCGCCTTCCCGCTCGGACATGCGAGCCTGAATCGATTCAGCTGCATTCTTGAGCAAGTTGGTCAGCGCTTGGCTGATTTGGCGCGCATCGCACCGAAAATGCAAGGATGCTGGCGGCAACTCGATCTCGTACGCGATGTCGGGGTTTCCCTGGCGTTGTAGGAATACCGCCTGCCGACACAAATCGGCCAAATCCTCCGACTTCATCACGGGGGCGGGCATGCGGGCGAAAGCAGAAAATTCATCGACCATGCGGCCGATATCGTTCACCTGCCGCACGATCGTATCGGTGCAGGTGACGAAGGTATCGGGATCGCTCGTGATCTCCTTGAGATATTTGCGCTTGAGACGTTCGGCCGAGAGCTGGATCGGCGTGAGCGGGTTTTTGATTTCGTGAGCGATGCGCCGGGCGACGTCGCCCCATGCCGCGCTCCGCTGCGCCGTGAGAAGCTCCGATATGTCATCGAAGGTCACGACGAACCCCTTCGTGTCATGGTTTACCCGTTCGGCGGATATGCGAACGAGAAGGGTGCGCGTGCGGCCGCGCCGGACGATTCTAAGCTCCGACTCGAGAAGGCGCGACGGCCGGCGTTTGGCTTCGCGCATAAGCTCGGCCATTTCCGGAACGACCTCCTCGAGCGGATGGCCAATCAGGCGCTCCATCCTGATCGACAGGAGCTGGCAGGCGGATCGATTCGGAAGGTTGACGTAGCCACGTTGATCGAGTCCGATGACACCCGACGAAACGCCGGCGAGCACGGTTTCCGTGAACCGGCGGCGTGCGTCCAGCTGACGGTTCGCTTCGATGAGTTCGCCTCGCTGCTCCTCGAGTTGGCCGGTCATGCGATTGAAGGCACGGGACAAGGAGCCGATCTCATCGGACTTCGCCTCCTCCTCCGGCACGCGAACGGCGAGATCGCCGCCGCGCACGCGCTCCGCGGCCGCGATGAGCGCCGATATCGGTCGCACCAGTTGGGTGGCAAAGTAGAGGCCGACCCATACGGAAGCGAGCAGGAGGAGCAAGGCGACGACGACGAAGATGAGCGCAAACGTGATCTCGATGTCGGAACGAACCAGTTCGAGCTGTTGGTATTCGCTGAGAGCCGCCTGCGCGCGTTCGACGTGCTGGAGCACACCGGGCTCGACAAAACGGCCGACGAAAAGATAAAGGCTCGGCATGATCTCGCCGAGAGGCGGATCGACCCGCACAAGTGCGCGTACACGATCGTCCGCTTCGCTGCGCAGGAGCGCCACTTCGCCTTGATTGGCCCGGTTGATCGCCTGTGACGGGATCGATTCGCGCGCCATGCCGAAGCTCAGCCGGCTTTGTGCGAGGACATGGAAAGTCGAATCGAAAACGACGGCCTCCGGCAGCGCGAGCTGACCGGCTTCCGTGTCAAGAATGCGCTCGAATGCGGCTTCGCGCCCGAAGCTGCCTTCCACCAGATCCGGCAGGGCCTGCTGCAAGCGCTGCTTGAGGGTGATCGCGTCGAGCTGAATGCTGCGGACGTTTTCATCGAGATAGGCATTCGCGACCGCGACGGACTCGCCAATCGCGTTCCGTACCTTGTCGCTGAACCAGGATTGCAAGCCGAGATTAAAGAATAGCGTCGAAAAGACGGCCACGATGATCGTCGGCGTCACGGCAACTATGCTGAAAAGTGCTACCAGCCGGATATGAAGGCGCGAGCCGGCCGAGCCGCGCCTGCGCTCGATCCAGACCTGCGTGATTCGCCGAGCCACCACAGCCGCAAGGGCGAGCAGCAGCACGAGGTCTACATATAGGAGGACAATGATTAGGTTGGGGCCGATCGGGAACGGCAGGAGTTTCGACAGTGCCGCATAGGTCGCGAGTGCCGAGAGACCGGCAGCGGCGGCCAATGCTATGGCAAGCTTGCGGCCAAGACCGCTTTTCGCGATCCACTTTGACCATTGCCTGAGGAAGTTCGGACTCTTTTCCTTGGTTTGCTCGGCCTCCATGCGGCTATTTTACGCCGCGCATCACCTGAATGTCCAACTCACGGATTTTCTTGCGTAATGTGTTCCGGTTGAGGCCGAGAAGACGAGCGGCCTTGATTTGATTGCCGCGCGTGGCTCCAAGACTGAGCAGCAGCAGCGGGCGCTCCATCTCGCGCAGCACCCGATCGTAAAGCCCGGCGGCCGGAAGCCCGTCCTGATGGGCCGCAAAGTACTCCTTCAAGTGACGCTCGATCGACGCGCTCAGGCTGTCGTCGACCGGGGTTTCGAAATCGGCGGCCGGCTGGCCCACGTCGGCCAGCTCGGCTTCGACGACGTCGATCTCGATGATCTCCTGGGCGTAGAGTGCCGCCAGTCGCTGGAGCAGATTTTCGAGTTCGCGCACATTGCCCGGCCAGCGATACTGCTTGAGCCGCTCCATTGCCGCGAGGTCGATCGTCTTCACGGGAAGACCCTGCGCTGCCGAGCGGTTGAGGAAGTGGCGTACAAGTGCCGGAATGTCCTCGATCCGCTCCCTCAGGGGCGGAAGCCGGATCGGCACCACGTTGAGGCGATAAAAGAGGTCCTCGCGAAAGAGTCCCTGACGGATGTACTGCCGCAGGTCGCGGTGCGTCGCCGCGATGATGCGCACGTCCGCACGGATCGGCGTGCGGCCGCCAACGGTCGTGTATTCGCCCTCCTGAAGGACCCGCAGCAAACGGGTCTGCGCCTCGAGCGGCATATCGCCGATTTCGTCGAGAAAAAGCGTGCCCCCATGGGCCTGCTCGAACCGCCCGGCATAGCGCGCAGCCGCTCCGGTGAAGGCTCCCTTCTCATGGCCGAAGAGTTCGCTCTCGATCAACTCGCGCGGAATTGCGGCCATGTTGATTGCGACGAAGGGGCCGTTGCGGCGCTTGCCGTAATCGTGGAGTGCGCGCGCCACGAGTTCCTTGCCGGTCCCCGACTCGCCCGTGATCATGACGGTGAGATCGGTGCTCATGAGTCGCGCGAGCACGCGGTAGATTTCCTGCATGGCCGGAGAGCGGCCGATCAGCGGAAGCTGCTCATCCCCTTCCGATGCGGCTGCCGGTGCGTCCGAGGCCGGCCGAATCGTGAGTGCCCGCTCCACCACGTTCACGAGTTCGCGCAGGTCGAAGGGCTTCGGCAAATACTCGAAGGCGCCCCGTTCGGTCGCCTTGACCGCGGTGAGAAGGTTGTTTTGGGCGCTCATCACGATGATGTGCAGGTCGGGCCTGATCTTCTTGATGCGCGGGATCAGGTCGAGCCCGTTTTCATCGGGCATGAGCACATCCGTGATGATCAGATCGCCCTCGCCGTCCGAGGCCCAGCGCCAAAGGGTGGCTGCGTTCCCGGTGGTGCGCACGTTATAGCCCGCACGGCCGAGTGCCTGGTTGAGCACGGTGCGAATCGCGCGGTCGTCGTCCGCGATAAGGATCGTTGCATCGTTCATGGGGAAGCTCCGCCGTCGAGCGCACGGGGTGTGTCGTCGCGTTGGGCCTTGTCTTCCGCACCCGCGAAGCGGTGCATGGGCAGCATGACCTTGAAAATCGTGCGCCGCGGCTCGCTGTCAAACTCGATGACTCCGCCGTGATCGCCCACGATCTTCGCGACGAGTGCGAGGCCGAGGCCGCTGCCGTTCGATTTCGTCGTAACAAAGGGATCGAAAAGATGAGCGCGCAGATCCTCGGGCACCCCCTGGCCGTTGTCCTGCACGCTCACGACGAGGGGAAGCTGCGTGCGGCTCTCGCTCCCCGGCACGGCAAGACGCACACCTTGTTGATAGGCGCTCGAAAGGACGATCTCGCCGCCCGTTTCCGGCAAGGCTTCCGCCGCGTTCTTGACCAGGTTCAGGAAGAGCTGAACAAGAAGGTCGCGATTGCCTTCGACGGGTGGAAGCGAGGGGTCGTAATTCTCGATAAACCGCACGCCCTGAGCGAAGCCGTTCTGCGCCACCTTGCGGACATGCTCGAGGACCGCATGAATGTTGACGGGGCCCTTTTCGACCGGGCGTCCGTCGGAGAACACTTCCATGCGGTCGACGAGCGCGCAAATGCGGTCTGCCTCATCGCAAATAAGGCGCGTAAGCTCGCGATCTTCGAGGGGTGCGGATTGTTCGAGGAGTTGCGCCGCACCCCTGATGCCGGAAAGCGGGTTCTTGACCTCATGCGCCAGCAGGGCCGCCATGGCCGTGACCGAGCGCGCGGCGTTGCGATGAACCAATTGGTGGTCGATCTTCCGAGCGATCGACTGCTCGTGCAGGGAAACGACGATCGACCCGGGCTGTTCGGTGAGCTGGGCCACCTGTGCGGTGACGAAATGCACCCCGATGCGAGGGGCTTGAAGCGTGATGCCATACTCGGAAACACTCGAACGGCCGCCACGCACCTGATCGATAAGGGCGAAGAGCGGACTGTCGCTTGGTAGGATCTCGGTCAGCGGACGCTCCGCAAGCCACGCGGCGCTCGCGTCGAAAAACTGCTCGGCGGCCAGATTGACGAATCGGATCTCGCCCTCGGCGCCGATCACCAGCATGGCGTCCGGAAGCGCATTGATAATGGCGAGCGGGTCTGCAGCGCCAACGTTCTTGCGAAACGCTCTCTCCGCGCGAGCCATCATGTTACCTCGTGCGCGGATTGACAGCTCCGGTGATCGATGGATGTGTGAAGCGATCGATCTGGCGTTGATACCACAATAGTGCCTTGCCTATATTTTGCGCATTCACCGGACCTGTCTAGGAATTGCGCATCTTCTCCCGCTCCATTTTATATTGCAAGTGCGAAATCTTTTTGCGTCGGCAGAAATTTGGCAGCCAAAGAAGAGCGCCATGGGGATGCCAATCGGTGGATAAAAATTACGTTTTATCAGAATATTGCAGGAAAATCTTCTGCACTGAGTTCAAGCAAGCAACACGTCGGTTACGAACTTGACACCGGGATAGGCCAGGGTAAGCAGAAGGTAGGCAAGAAGGACAAAATGCGCGGCTCGCCGCCCGCCCAAGCCGCTGCGTCCCCGGAGTAGGATGAGGAGAGCGCCGATCACGACGAAGGTGAGAAGCGACAACAGCGTCTTGTGGTCGAAGGCCAGGATTCGGCCCGAGACGAAATACTGGGTCGCCATACCCGTGGAGACACCAATCGCCAGGATGATCTCCGAGGCGGCCAGGAGCCGGACCTGCAGTGTCTCGCAGAGAGCGATCGAAGGAAGGAGTTGATTGATTCGCCCGCGCCGCTTGTTCTTGAGCGAACGCTCCTGGATCAGAACCGCAAAGCCTGCGATGGCGGCGATCGTCAGGAGACCGTAGGTCGCGACCGAGACGAGGATATGAAGGTCGAGCCAGACGGCCGGAGCTGGCACCAGCGGGCGCTCGGGCGCCTGCTGCCAGAACGTCGCCACAGCACCCAAAAGGATCAGGTACGGCATCAAAAGCGGTGTCAGCCGCCAGGCATCGCGTGTCGCGGCGGCAATTATCGCGAACAAGGCGATGCTCGTGGCCATTGTGATCCAGAGTGCGCCCGACAGGCTCGTATGCCACTCGGGCGCAAGGGCCAGGTCTGCCCGCAGAACGGAGGCGGCAAGGGCAACCGCGAGAAGCGACCAGAAAGCGGCATCGCGATGGGCGCCGGGACGGAGGGTCAAGAGCGCCACCGGCGCTAGGGCGGCTAAGGTCGAAAGGCTGAGCAGCAGCTCGGTTTGCATGACTTTATTATACAGCACCGTCGGCCATGCCCGCGTCGTTCAATCCGTCGCGCCGGTGATGGGGCATCGAGGCTGCGACGCAGCCGTCTCGAACCATGAGGGCGCGCGCGACGGCCTCACCCTTCGAGACGGTGCTGCGCACCTCCTCAGGATGAGGACTCCAATCTTATAAATGAACATCCTCATGGTGAGGAGGCTGCGACGCAGCCGTCTCGAACCATGCGGGAACGCGCGGCGGCCTCATCCTTCGAGACGCTTCGCTCCGCGAGGCTCCTCAGGGTGAGAATCGTGATCGTGGAAATAGGCAACCCTTGGCAACATAAACCTCTGCCGATAAGGTGGCGCCCTTCTCGCTCGATCGGATAGGGGCGCATGGTCGGTTGTATCGCGTTAGTGGTTGCAGGCGGACGTGGCGCGCGCTTCGGGGGCGAATTGCCGAAGCAATATCGCCGCCTCGGGCCACACGCAATCCTGCGCCATTCCGTCGAGGCATTTCGTCGCCATCCTCGCATCGACCGAGTGCGGGTCGTCATTCATCCGGACGACCGCAGCCACTATGACGAAGCGGTCGCCGGCCTCGATCTCCTCGACCCTTGTCTCGGCGGAAAGGAACGGCAGGATTCCGCCCGCCTTGGGCTCGAGAGCCTTGCAGCGCTCAAGCCGCTCAATGTCCTGATCCATGACGCCGCCCGCCCGCTTGTCGATGCGGACACCATCGGCCGCGTCATCTCGGCCCTCGACGATGCCCAAGGCGCCATCGCCGCCGTTCCGGTGACCGACACGCTCAAACGAGGCGAGGACGGGCGCATCGTCGGAACCGTCGAACGTGCCGGCTTATGGCGTGCGCAAACGCCCCAGGGTTTCCGCTACGACGCCATCCTCGCCGCACACCGCGCACTCGCCGGCGAGGCATTGACCGACGACGCCGCGGTCGCCGAGCGCGCAGGGCTCGCCGTCAGGCTCATTCCCGCCAGCGAGGAAAATTTCAAAGTGACGACGGAAGAAGACTTGCGCCGTGGGGAGCGATTTTTCGGCACGCCCTTCGAGCAACGTGTGGGCATAGGATTCGACGTGCACCATTTCGGACCGGGTGACCACGTGATGATCTGCGGCCTGCGGGTGCCGCACACCCACGGGACGGTCGGGCATTCGGACGCCGACGTGGGCCTTCACGCGTTGACCGATGCGCTGCTCGGCACGATCGGCTCGGGCGATATCGGCAGCCATTTTCCCCCGTCCGATCCGCGTTGGAAGGGAGAGGCGTCCAGGCACTTCCTGCGCCACGCGGCCGACCTTGCGCAAGCGCAAGGTGCGTCCATCGTCAACGTGGACGTCACGATCATCTGTGAAAGCCCCAAGGTCGGCCCGCACCGGCAGGCAATGCGCCAATCGATTGCCGAGATCCTGAGCATCGACGTCGCACGCGTCAGCGTGAAGGCGACGACGACGGACAAGCTCGGTTTCGCCGGCCGCGGCGAAGGCATGGCGGCACAGGCGATCGCGACCGTGCGCGTGCCTGCACTGCTCGCGAGCCGAACGCCATGATGACGCCGGCCCTCCCCCTCAAGCATCCTGCAACGCTCGTCGCGACCTGGTTCGGGGCCGGGCTTCTCCCCATCGCACCCGGAAGCTGGGGCTCGCTCGCCGCCCTCCCCTTCGCCTGGGTAATGCTCAAATTCGGCGACGCCCGCCTCCTCTTCCTCGCCGCAGTTCTCGTATTTTTCGTCGGCTGGTGGGCGGCACATCATTACATGCGCTTCACCGACGCCAAGGATCCAAGCGAGGTCGTCGTCGATGAAGTGTCGGCGCAGTGGCTTGCACTCCTCATCGCCAATCCGGGCGTGTGGTGGCATTGGCTGCTCGGCTTCGTCCTCTTTCGTCTTTTCGATATCGTGAAGCCTTGGCCCGCCAACGTCATTGACCGGCGCGCAGGGGCTTTCGCCGTGATGGCGGATGACACGGTCGCGGGCGCCTATGCCCTCGTCGTGTTCGCCGTCGTGGTGCTGCTGGCGCCAATCATGCACTTCATTCGGGGACTCTTCGGCGGTGGTTGAACGTTTCGATGCGGCGGCGCGCGCCGTACTGGATGCATGCCGGGTGCGCGGGCTCATGCTCGTCAGCGCCGAATCCTGCACGGGCGGTCTTGTCGCCGGGGCACTTACGGAGATCGCGGGCAGCTCCGATGTGGTCGAGCGAGGCTTCGTGACTTATTCGAACGACGCGAAGGAAGAATTGCTCGGCGTGCCGCGCGATCTCCTGGAAAGATACGGTGCGGTGAGCGAGCAGGTCGCGCGCGCGATGGTGGAAGGTGCACTCAATTCCACCGGCAAGGCGGATTTGAGCGTTGCCGTAACCGGGATCGCGGGACCCGGTGGCGGCTCGCTGGAAAAACCCGTCGGCCTCGTCTTCATCGCCGCCACCCGGCGCGGCGGGCCGACCGTTTGCGAGCGTCACGTCTTCAAGGGCGATCGCCACGCGGTACGCGTGGCGTCGGTCGAGCGCGCGCTCGCCCTTCTTCTCGACCGGGCCGCAGCCGCCTAGTTTCGTGTGCCGTAAAGCGCGCGCGCACGCTCTTCGAAGGCGTGCACCATCCGCCGTACCGCCTCGTTGAACAGGACGCCGATCACCTTCTGCAGAACGCGCGAGTGGAATTCGAAGTCGACATAGAAATCGATCAGGCAACCGCCGTCCGGCAGCGGCTCGAAGATCCAGTGGTTGTTGAGATGCTTGAACGGTCCTTCGTGATAGCTCACGTCGATGCGGCCCGGCCTCTTGAGCGTGACCCGTGAGGTAAATCTCTCCCGGATCATTTTCCAGCCGATAACGAGGTCCGCAATGATCACGTCGCCCTCGCGTTTTCGGATGCGCGCGGCCCGGCACCAGGGCAAGAATTCCGGATAGCGCTCGATGTCGGCGACAAGCTCGAAAAGCTGGTCGGGCCGGTAAGGCAGCGCGCGCTTTTCGGCGTGGGTGGGCATCCGCGCCGCTGTCGCTCAGACGGCGTCGCGTTTGGCGGTCCGCGCCTCGCGCAGTCGTGCGAAGTCGTCGCCTGCGTGATAAGACGAGCGCGTGAGTGGCGATGAGGCGACCATGAGGAAGCCCTTGCCGTAGGCCATCGCCTTGAGTGCCTCGAATTCGCCGGGTGTCACGAAGCGCTCGACCGGCGCGTGCTTCGGCGTCGGCTGGAGATATTGGCCAATCGTGAGGAAATCCACGTCGGCCACACGCAAATCGTCCATCACCTGATGGATTTCAAGTATCGCCTCGCCGAGGCCGACCATCAGGCCGGATTTCGTGAACATCGACGGGTCGAGTTCCTTGACACGCTGCAGAAGGCGGAGCGAGGCGAAGTACCGCGCACCCGGGCGGATCGTCGGATAGAGTCGCGGCACCGTTTCGAGATTGTGGTTGTAGACATCGGGTTTCGCCGCGACGACCGCCTCAACCGCCCCATCCTTGCGGAGGAAATCGGGTGTGAGGACCTCGATCGTGGTCTCGGGAGCACTCGCGCGGATGGCGTGGATGGTCTTTGCGAAATGTTCAGCGCCCCCGTCGGGCAGGTCGTCGCGGTCGACCGAGGTCACGACGAGGTGCGAGAGGCCGAGCCCGCGCACGGCCTTCGCGACATTCTCGGGCTCATGGGGATCGAGCTTGTCGGGCAGACCCGTTGCGACGTTGCAGAAAGCGCAGGCGCGCGTACATACGCTGCCGAGGATCATCACCGTCGCGTGCTTTTTCGCCCAGCACTCGCCGATATTCGGGCAAGCCGCCTCCTCGCAGACGGTGTTGAGGCCGAGTTCGCGCATCAGCGTGCGTGTCTCGTGGTAGGCCCGCGAGACCGGCGCCTTAACGCGAATCCACGCGGGCTTGCGCGGGATCGGGCTGTCCGGCCGGTGCGCTTTTTCCGGATGACGGGGCCGCTCGACGGCCGCATCGCTGCTCATATGATGGAACGCTCCAATCGCGTCATGCCCTAGAAATGGATGGCTCGGCCATAAGCGTCAAGCACGGCCTCGTGCATCATCTCCGACAGCGTCGGATGCGGGAAGACCGCGTGAATCAACTCGGCCTCGGTCGATTCGAGCGTTTTCGCGATCCCATAGCCCTGGATCAATTCGGTCACCTCCGCACCCACCATGTGAGCGCCCAAAAGCTCGCCCGTCTTGGCGTCGAACACTGTCTTGACCATCCCGTCGGGCTCGCCGAGTGCGATCGCCTTGCCGTTGCCGATAAAGGGGAAGTGACCGACCTTCACCTGATGCCCCTTGGCCTTCGCAGCCGCCTCGGTCAAACCGACGCTGGCGACTTGCGGCATGCAATAGGTGCACCCGGGAATCCGATTGACGTCGAGCGGGTGCACGTCGTTGAGACCCGCGATCTTCTCGACGCAAATGACGCCCTCATGACTCGCTTTGTGCGCGAGCCACGGCGGACCCACCAGGTCGCCAATGGCGTAGACTCCGGGCTCGCCGGTCTCGAGCCATTCGTTCACCACGACGTGGCTCTTGTCGACTTTCACTTTGGTACCTTCGAGCCCGATATTCTCCACGTTCCCGACGATGCCGACCGCGAGGATGACGCGCTCGACCGCGATCGAACTCGACGCACCGTTTGCCTCGACCGTCGCCGTGACGCTGTCCGCGTTCTTCTTGAGCGCCTTGACCGTGGCGCTCGTGAGGATTTTCATGCCCTGCTTCTCGAATGATTTCTTCGCGAAGGCGGAAATCTCCTCGTCCTCGACCGGCAGCACGCGGGGCAGGACCTCGACGACCGTGAC
>DASPOR010000168.1 GCA_035625915.1 Alphaproteobacteria bacterium
TGATGCTCGTGCCGCTCTCGCTCAGTAACGTCCAGCGTCATGCCGTCGAGGGTGTTTTCGAGCGCTATCTCGACAGTCACCCGGAGCTTGTCGGGAATGCGATAAGCCAACTCGACGCGAGGCAAAAGGCAGCCGTGACGGAGCGCGAACGCGCAGCGATCGCTGCACACGCGGACGCCCTTTTCAACGATCCGGACGATCTTGTCCTTGGGAATCCGAACGGCGATGTCACAATCGTCGAATTCTTTGATTATCGCTGCCCCTACTGCAAGCGCGCATTGCCGGATATAATGCAGACCCTCAAGTCAGACGGCCACATCCGGCTGGTCCTGAAGGAGTTCCCGATTCTCGGGCCCGACTCCCAGCTTGCTGCACGTGCGGCACTGGCCTCAATCAAGCAGGGTAAATATCCTGCATTCCACAGCGCGATGCTCGCTTCGACGGCCACCCTAAACATGGCGACAATCATGTCGATTGCCGAGGCGAATGGAATTGACACCAAGCGCCTTCAGTCGGACATGAAGGCGCCCGAAATCGACGCTCTCATCCGCAAAAACATGCAGCTGGCACAAGGCCTGAAAATCGAGGGCACCCCCGCATTCATTGTCGGGGACAAGCTCGTCCCAGGCGCGGTAGACCAAGCGACCCTTCAGGACCTTGTGCGGAGCGCCCGCAGTAAGGGGTGAGCGCCACTCCAGCCCTATCTCCGGAGCCGTTCTGGCTCGGAGTCTAATCAGGATTCCGCGTCCGGCTGCTTCTCCGGCTGCGCGCGGTCGAACGCTTCGAGGATCATGCATGCTTCGAAGATGCGCTTGAGCGTAGGACGGCGCGTTAGGGGATCCTTATCGAAGCGCATGGCATTAAAGAGTTGCGGGATAAGGCAGATGTCGGCGAGGCCCGGAATGTCCCCGTGGCAGAACTTCCCCGTCTGCCGCTCCCGACCGAGCCTGACCTCGAGCGAGTCGAGGCCAAGATCGATCCAATGCCGGTACCACGTGGCCATCCCCTCCTCGCTCACCTTCAAGTCATTCGTGAGATATCTGAGGACACGCGCATTGTTGATTGGATGAATGTCGCACGCGACCACCTGCGCAAGCGAGCGAACGCGTGCACGGGCAGCAGGCGTTGCAGGCAAAAAGGGCGGCGTCGGATGCGTCTCGTCGAGATATTCCATGATCGCGAGGGACTGACTGACTGTCACTTTGTCGTCAGCGAGCAATGGCACAAGACCTTCGGGGTTGAGCTTTAGATAATCGGGCGAGCGCTGTTCCGCTTTGCGAAGATGCACAAAGACCGGTTCATATGTAAGCCCCTTGAGATTGAGAGCGATGCGCGTGCGAAACGCGGCCGAGGAACGAAAAAAGGTATAAAGCTTCAGCATTGGGGTCTCCTCATCGGACGCTCTCGCCGCAGGGCTCCGCGCACGGCCGTTATTGGCAGCGAATGCGAAATCGCAGGTGGCGGCAGCACCACTTCAAAATCTCTCGCTGAGGCACCCGTTGCTCCGCCATTCATCCCTTAAATGGGCGCTTCGCCCGGTGGCGCGCTTGCACGTTGACGCATAATGGCTACACTGCTGCGCGATACCGATTTAGCGACCCGGCATATTTTTGATGACCTGAATAAGGAGGCGAATCCGATGCCCGCGGCCGGCTGTCACCCAATAGCACCCCACAAAAAGCTTCGCGTTCCCGATTGGTATGCCTCAAGTCTCATGATGGAGCGTGCCCTTGACGCGATCGAACGTCGCGTGGAAAAGCTCGATCGGAATCACGACATACCCTATCTCGCAGGCTACAGCAACGATGGCAAGACTATCTATATCGACCGACACCTGCCG
Source organism: Alphaproteobacteria bacterium (assembly GCA_035625915.1). Taxonomy (NCBI): domain Bacteria; kingdom Pseudomonadati; phylum Pseudomonadota; class Alphaproteobacteria; species Alphaproteobacteria bacterium. The sequence goes on from DASPOR010000168.1 coordinate 1,841, forward strand.
CGCAAAATGAAGAGTCGCGGCCGTGAAATCGAGGTCGACCGTTATCTCATCCTGCATGAGGAAGTCGAGAAAACTCTAATCGACCAGCTCGGCCTCCACTACCTACATGCCCACCAGATTGCGACACGCGCTGAGCAGGCCGCGGTGCGCGCCGAGCGCGTTTCATGGCGTGAGTACGACAGGTTCATGCAGAAATACGTGAAGCGCATCGGTGACGAGCGACTGGTCAAAGTCCCCGGCGATCTCGACCTGAAGCCCTACCGCGACGAGCACGATTACGACCTCATCCAGCGGATGGTTGCCGCGATGGGCAAAGTCGAGGTGCCACATCCGCTGCGCGACCCGAAGCTGCGCCGGATCGTCACAGAGGCCGTGACGGAGTATAAGGCGGGGACCCGCACCGGCAAGGCAGGCAAACCAGTCCGGGCGGCTACCGCAGCTAAGCGCAAGCGAAAATAGGCGACTAAGCTTCGGTCACCCGAAGGGCTCGGCCTTTACGACGGTTTGGTCGATTGCGCCGAAAATCGAATTGCCGTCGTCGTCGAGCATCTCGATGCGAACCCGGTCGCCGAAATGCATGAAAGGCGTCGTGGGTTTCCCTTTCTCGAGAAGTTCGAGGGTACGGATTTCCGCAAGACAGCTTGAACCCGATGACCGGTCTCGGTTGGAGACGGTGCCGGAGCCGATAATCGTGCCTGCGGATAGCGGCCTTGTCTTGGCGGCGTGCGCAATGAGTTCGGGAAAGCCGAACTGCATGTCAGTGCCCGCGTCGGCATGGCCGATTTCGTCGCCGTTCAAGGATACATGAAGGGCGCGATGGAGCTTGCCGTCGCGCCAAGCACTACCGAGCGCATCTGGGGTCACCGCGACCGGTGCGAACGCGGTCGGCGGCTTGCTATGAAAGAAGCCAAAACCTTTCGCGAGTTCCTTTGGAATGAGATTCCTGAGCGAGACATCGTTCGCGAGCGTGACGAGCTTTATGTGATTGGCGGCCGACCCGACAGACACTCCCATCGGCACGTCATCAGTGATGACGGCCACCTCACCCTCCATGTCGATGCCCCAAGCCTCCTCGCTGACGTGGATCGGTTCGTCCGGCGCCAAAAAGCGATCGGATCCACCCTGGTACATCAAGGGATCGACGAGCAGCTCAGGCGGCAACTCGGCACCGCGCGCCCTTCGCACCAGCTCCACATGGAAAAGGTAGGCGCTGGCATCCGCCCACTGGTAGGCCCGCGGGAGCGGCGCGTGCAGGATCTTCGGATTGAGCATGAACGCTTCGCGGCACTGTCCATTTTCGAGGAGCCTCGCGACCGAGCGAAGCTCCGCCTCGCAATCAACCCAATCGTCGAGGGCCGCTTGAAGCGTAGTAGCAATCTGCGGGACCTTTACGGCATGCTTCAAATTAGCGCTCACTACGACGAGCGTGCCGTCCCGTTCGCTTGACTTGAGGCTGCCGAGTTTCATTCGGCGGCTTCCTTTCTGATCTTCCAGCTATCGACGTAGCCAGCCCACTCGACCCCCTCCGGCAGTTTGGCGATCGCCAGAGCATCGCGTGCGTCGATCATGACGGCGACTTCATCTGTCTCCTTCTTCGCGGCCTTTGCTCCGGCCGCAAAGGCCTTCGGGTGCGGCCCGTGCGGAAAACCGCAGGGATGCAGTGTCACCATGCCAGGGTGAATGTTATCTCTGCTGAAGAATTCGCCTCGGTGGTAGAAGATCACTTCGTCGAAATCGTTGTTGGAGTGGTAGAACGGCACTTTGAGCGCGCCCGGATCGCTCTCGACCGGTCGAGGCACGAACGTGCAAACGACGAACCGGCTCGCAAGGAAGGTCGTGTGCGCGGAGGGCGGCACGTGAAACCGATGGCTCATTAACGGCCGGATGTCGCGCCAATTGAGTTTGACCGGTGCCAGATCCCCCTGCCAACCGATCGCGTCGAGCGGATTGTATGGATAAGTTATGGTGCTGATCTCCTCGCCGCGCTTGATTGCCACGCGCCACTCGCGTTCAGACTGTTGCGCACGGAATGCTTCGTCGATTTTGGGAGTCTCAAGAACGCCGAGATCGAAAACGGCCTGGGGTCCAGCAATTCCGCGCTCGGCGATCACGTAATTATCGTTAGTGGCCTCGATGAGAAGTGCAGTGAACGGCCCCTTCGCCTCGATCCGCCACATGGTGCCGCGCGGCAGCATGACATAGTCGCCTTCGCTATAGCTCAAATGGCCGAAATCGCAGAAGAGGTCGCCTTCGCCCTCGTGAAAGAATAAGAGTTGGTCCCCGTCGGCGTTACGCACGAGATGGTCCATCTTGCCGGAACCGCGCCAGAGCCTGAATTTGACCGCATCGTTATGGAGGATATTGTCGGCCTCCCACGGCGACGCAACCATGCCGTTGAGCTTGGTAAGATCGAACGCGTGCGGCCGCAAGCTGCCCCGCCAGTCGCTCCAGCCAGTTGGCGGATGACGGTGATAGAATTGCGTAGCGGGGCCGAAAAAACCTTCCTTGCCGAACTCCCGCTCGTAAGTGCCGTCCGGAAGATCGCAATGAGCCTGGCGCGAGGCAATACCTTCGCGACGCGGTAATGAAATCCATTTTTTCATGGCTGAAGCTCCAGCGGTCGTTTAACGCCGGGGCCGGTGCACCAATGCGCTTGACCCGAGCGGATTCGATCCGCAATATAGTTTCAATTGAAACTAATGTGAAGCGGGGAAATGACCAGATCGCCGTCGACGCGCAAGATTTTTGGACCGAATGAGGAACGCACGGCTCCCATCGGCCGACTGATCCTCGAGCGGTTTTTGCCTTATCGGCTCTCGGTGCTCGCGAACACGCTAAGCCGAGCGGTTGCGCGCACCTATGACCGACGCTTTGGGCTGAGCATTCCCGAATGGCGCGTGATGGCCGTACTTGCACGATACGAGGCCTTATCGGCGGTCGAGGTTGCTGCGTGCACGGCCATGGACAAGGTGCGGGTCAGCCGTGCCGTCGCGCGACTGTTGCACGCAGGCGTTCTCCGCCGCGAGACCGACCGCATGGACCGCCGCCGCTCGGAACTACGCCTTTCGCCGCGCGGCATTGCCACGCATGCGCAGATCGTTCCATTCGCACTCGGGGTCGAACGAGAGCTCCTTGCCGTCCTTAGCGAGGAAGAGCGCCGCTCGCTCGACCGGCTCCTAGCAAAACTTCAAACGCGCGCTGAGGAAATCGGGAGAGGTGCCAACAATGCTCGTTGAGGACATAAGCTATGTGTGCGGCGTCAGTCTTGCTCCACTCGGTTACCGCACAGTCGGATCAGCCTTCGACGAGGCCGCCAATCGCTGGGGCGAGCGCGATGCGTTGGTCGTGCGCCACCAAGGACTCCGGTACTCTTATGAGGAGCTGCGCCAATCCGTCGATCGCGTCGCAGCGGGGATTCTCGCTCTCGGCATCGGGCCCGGCGACAGACTTGGCATATGGTCGCCCAATTGCGCGGAATGGGTGATCACCCAGCTCGCCACGGCCAAAGCGGGCGTGATCCTCGTTAACATCAATCCCGCCTACCGCCTCTCGGAGCTGGAATATGCGCTCAACAAATCGGGCTGCAAGGCGTTGGTCACGGCCGACCGTTTCAAGAGCAGCGATTACATAGGTATGCTGTGTACGCTCGCCCCCGAGCTTGCGAATGCCGAGCCGGGCAATCTCCGAGCGTCGAAGCTGCCCGCACTGCACTGCGTAGTCCGCCTCGGGACGGAGCGAACGCCTGGTATGCTCAACTTCGACGACATTGCCAGGAAGGCGCTTCCGACGCACGCGGCACGGCTCCAGGACATCAGTCGGCATCTCCAGCCGGACGAACCGATCAATATACAGTTCACGAGCGGTACAACAGGCCTTCCCAAGGGCGCCACACTCACTCACTTCAATATCGTCAACAACGGATTCTTTATAGGTGAGGCAATGCGTCTGACCGAGCGGGATCGGCTCTGCATCCCCGTGCCGCTTTATCATTGCTTCGGCATGGTGCTCGGAAACCTCGCATGCATCACGCACGGTGCCGCGATGATATATCCATCGGACGCGTTCGAGCCGCGAGTCGTCCTGGAAACGGTGCAAGCCGAGAAATGCACGGCGCTGCATGGCGTTCCGACCATGTTCATCGCGGAACTCGATCATCCCGATTTCGCCACCTTCGATTTGCGCACTCTGCGAACCGGGATCATGGCGGGCTCACCCTGCCCGATCGAAGTCATGAAGCGGGTGATCAGCGAGATGCACATGTCCGAAGTGACCATTGCCTACGGCATGACGGAGACGAGCCCCGTGAGTTTTCAGAGTAGCGTCGACGACCCGCTCGAAAAACGTGTTGCAACGGTCGGGAGAATCCAACCGCATGTCGAGGTCAAGATCATCGATCTCGACGGAAGAGTGGTCCCACGCGGCGCGACCGGCGAGCTGCTCACGCGGGGCTATTCGGTGATGCTCGGCTATTGGGAGGATGAAGGGCGAACGCGTGAGGCGATCGATGCGGCGGGCTGGATGCATACAGGCGATCTCGCGACGATCGACGAAGACGGCTATTGCAATATTGTCGGGCGGCTCAAGGATATGGTTATCCGCGGCGGAGAAAACATTTATCCCCGTGAGATCGAGGAATTCCTTTACCGCCATCCTAAAGTCCAAGACGTCCAGGTTTTCGGCGTGCCGGATGCGAAGTACGGCGAGCAGCTTTGTGCATGGATCAAGCTTCGCCCGGGTGAGCAGGCGAACGCCGATGACATTCGGAACTTTTGCAAGAACCAAATCGCGCACTACAAGGTCCCGCACTACATTACCTTCGTGGACGAGTTTCCAATGACTGTTACGGGCAAAGTGCAGAAATTCGTGATGCGCCGCCGTATGATTGAGGAACTGGGTATTGAAGAACAAAAGACGGCTTAGCGCGGGAAGTCCCGCGCGACGAATGCGCGCCGAGGCTCATAGGAAAAGCTCCGGTCCTCACAAAATACATAGCATGGCGGGCTCGGCTCCACTAACATTTGAGGGGGATGTTCGTGGCTTCGACAGAATCGGGCCGATCGTATTTACGAGGGGGGGGTAACCATGTGCATTTCAGCGACGAAATGGCCGCGTTTTTTGCTGTTCGCCTCCTTGGCATTGGCGATTTGCGTTGCTTGGGGAGGCTATGTCCGCGCGGACGAACTTGACGACATAACCAAGGCCGGCGTTGTCAAGATTGGCGTTTTTCAGGATTTCCCGCCCTTCTCTTCGGCCGGCCCGGACTTGAAGCTCCAGGGCTATGATATCGATGTCGCGGACATCCTGGGAAAGGCTCTCAAGGCTAAGGTTGAGCTCGTCGGAGTGACCGGTCAGAACCGCATTCCTTACTTAACCGAACATAAAGTGAATTTCCTGCTCAGTGTCGGACAGAGTGCGGAACGCGCAAAAATAATCGACTTCACTGACGCCTACGCACCCTACTACATCGCCGTGATGGGGCCGCGGTCTGTCGACGTGAAAGGTCCGGCGGATCTCAAGGGCAAGACAGTCGCCGTCAATCGCGGCACGCTCGAAGACACATCACTCACCGACGTAGCGCCGCCGGAAACGGACATAAAGCGCTTCGACAATTATAATGGCGTTATATCCGCTTTCCTCTCGGGCCAGGTTCAGCTCATGGTCGTCGGTAACGACGTGGGCGCTACCATTTTGGCGAAGCATCCCGCGATCGAGCCCGAGCAGAAATTCGAGCTCATGACTTCGCCGGATCACATCGGCTTGAACAAGAATGAACCGCGGCTTCAGCAAGCCCTCAACGACGCGATCGCTCAAATGAAAAAGGACGGGAGTCTCGACGCGATTTCGAGAAAGTGGCTCTTCCAGCCACTTCCAAAAGACCTCTGAACGGGTAATGGGCTATCAGCTCGATTTTGGAGCGCTGCTTCAATATCTAAGCCTGTTCCTCGAAGGCACGGCAGTGACCTTGGGCCTGACGGCGGTCGCTGCGACGCTTGGAATCCTGCTCAGTATCGGCGGTGCGGCCACTGCGAGCGGTGGCGCGGCGTGGGGCCGCATCGTCGTGAACAGCTACGTCGAGCTGATCAGGAATACGCCATTCATCGTGCAGATGTTCTTTGTCTTTTTCGGCCTGCCGAGCCTGGGGTTGCACTTGACGGCGCTGCAAGCCGCGATGCTCGCAATGACGATCAACCTCACAGCCTACTCGATCGAGATCGTCCGTGCCGGAATTGAGGCCGTTCCTCGCGGGCAACGCGAAGCCGGCTTGGCGCTTGGCCTGCATACAATGCCGATCTTCCGGCTCGTCATCCTGCCCCAGGCACTGGCGAATGTTTATCCGGCACTGGTCAGCCAAATTATCATCACGATGCTCGAGTCGGCGGTGGTTTCGCAGATCTCGGTGACCGATCTCACTTACGCAGCGGATTTTATTCAATCACGGAACTTCCGTGCCTTCGAAACGTATCTTGTCGTTACCGTCGTCTATCTCCTGCTCGCTATTGCACTGCGGCGGCTCTTTGCGCTCTACGGCCGACGATTCTTTAAGGGACGCGTTCCATGATCAGCTTCACACCGTGGGATCTTGCCCAAAACCTCCTCTTCGCCGCGCGCTGGACGGTGCTGCTCTCAATCATCGCATTCATCGGCGGTGGTTGCTGGGGGCTAATTTTGCTCATGCTTCGCTATGCGCGAATCAAGGGAGTTATGAAGGCGATTACGCTTTACACCGAGGCGTTTCAAGGAACACCGCTGCTTATGCAGCTCTTTCTCGTGTTCTTCGGCATACCACTCCTGGGCATCGATGTTTCGCCCTGGCTCGCCGCGGGCGTCGCCCTCACGCTTTACGCGAGCGCCTACCTCGCCGAGATATGGCGCGGCTGTGTGGATGCTATCCCACGCGGCCAGTGGGAGGCAAGCGCCTCGCTCGGGATGCGCTATGTCGCGCGCATGCGGTACGTGATTCTGCCCCAGGCCTTGCGGATCGCAATACCGCCGACGGTTGGCTTTCTGGTGCAACTCGTGAAGAGCACAGCGCTCACATCCATCATCGGTTTTCAGGAACTGACAAAGACCGGAGAAATCCTGACGAACGCGACGTTCGAGCCCTTCACGGTCTATGGGATGGTGGCGCTTATATACTTCGCGATGTGCTATCCCTTGACCGCATGCTCACGCGCCTTGGAAAGGACCTTCGCCGCAACCACATAATGGGCGGTCGGCTAACGGGAGAGGGGGACGCTCGCCGGCGGCTCGTCCCGTGCCCGGTCTCATTGGCAAGGCCGCGGGTGTGGCGTTTTGCGCCTGCGACGGCGCTCATCATGCGGAGGACGTGAAAATGTCCCTGAACAAGATTTCCTTGCTATTCGTGACAATTTCCCTGTTCGGGCTTCCGGCGTATGCCCAGCTCGTGATCGAGCCTCACACCGAAAACGGCATCACTTACGTGAGCGGCGGGGTTGGAGCTGAGGGTGTGGAGCAAATTCGCCAGCTCGAGAAAGACTACAACCTGCACCTCCTTTTCGCCATACAAGGCTCGGGAGACTACCTCTCGCGCGTTTACGTGAAGATCCTCGATGGACAAGGGCACGCACTCGTCGACACGATGTCGGAAGGTCCGTATTTTCTCGCGAAGCTTAAACCCGGAAAATACGACGTGATCGCCGAAAGCGATGGCAAAACGATTGACAGGCGCGTCGACGTTTCCCAGGGCCACGCGACCACGGTGTCGCTGTACTGGCCCGAGTCGCAATAGTCGAGGCAGCGCGAGGCCTCATTGCGCCTTCCACGAGCTCAATACGCCATTGCGTCAGCCGCGCGAGGGCGCTTTTCGTGGAGGTGCTCATTCGCTCAAAGTGAAGGATCGACCGGGCCGGTCCAGTGAGTACTCGTGCCTAAATGATTCCGTGCCCGTAGTACGGCCGGACCGGGACCCGCTGATATTCGTCGTCTTTGAAAAGTGCGAGACGCCTGTGTCGCCTTTCGTATAGTACACGACCATTGGCACGGCCCGGGAAAAGCGCATCCGCAGGGTGCGCTAATCCTGGCTGTCCCCTGTGATTGAAAGCGTTCGAGCAACAGAAAGGGCTGGCAATGACAGCGTCTAAGGCGGCGAGGAGCTCGCGTCCCCGCTCGAAAGAAAAGCCAGGGTGCCGACGAAAGTCTTCCGCAAGGCCCTCCGGACGGAGGCTGCACCTCCATCTCGAAAATCCTCAATCCTTTGGTGAAGTGTTCGAGGTAACACCTCAGCGAGTCAAAAAGGCGCTCGCGGCATATCCGGCCCTCAGAGAAAAGGTCAGGGTAACAATCGGCTACGACGGCGATATTTTTGACAGTGCACTGAAGACAGCCGACGTCCTTTTCGGATGGAGCTTCGAGCGTAACAATCTCGCCAAACGGGCGCCGAACCTTCGCTGGATTCACGTCCACGGCGCAGGCGTCAATCATCTTATGCCGCTCGACTGGTTGCCGCCCGGTGCCGTGCTGACCAACAGTCGCGGCGTTCACGGCTCGAAGGCCGACGAATACTCGATAATGTCAATCCTCATGCTCAACAACCGGCTGCCCGAAATGGTCGCTAGTCAGCGTCGTGCATCGTGGAATCAGGTATTCAGCACGGGGATCAAGGGGAAGACTCTCCTGATCGTCGGCGTCGGGCACGTGGGGGGTGGGGCCGCCAAATGGGCGAAGCGATTTGGGCTCACCGTGATAGGCATTCGCAGGACAGGTAAGCCGCACCGTTTTGTCGATGCGATGTATCGGCCGAGCGCCATTCGCCGCCTCCTTCCGAAAGCCGATTTCGTATTGATCGCCGCACCCCACACACGGGAAAGTCATCATCTCATCGGCGCACGCGAGATCGCACTCTTGAAGACGGGCGCTGGGATCGTGAATTACAGCCGCGCCAATCTCGTCGATTACGACGCTTTGAAGACGCGGCTTGAAAAAAACGAGTTGAGCGCCATTCTCGATGTGTTCGAACCCGAGCCGCTGCCAAGCGGGTCTTGGCTTTGGCATGTGCCGAATCTCATCATTACACCCCATTGTTCGTCGGACGACCGGGAGCTCTACACAATCAATACCCTCAAACTCGTCTTCCGGAACATGGAAAGGTTCATTGCGGGCAAACCGCTTGTCAATCGCGTCGACCCGCACTTCCAGTATTGACCGCGCCGGGTTTGCAATTGACCTGCTAATTATTTTTGAGGATCATTTTGCGCGGGAGAGGGAACATTGGACAGTTCCGAGCACACGCTTCGGCTGACGCAAAATTCGAGCACGGCGCGGTTGCCGTTGTGAACCGAACGGCGGGGTCTATCGATGGCCAGCAGACTTCGTAGAAGGAGCGGCACGCTGGCACGTGTGCCTGCGAAGGAGCCGAAACCGGCTGATATCGCCGCACTCGCACGGCAATTGCAAGAAGCCGGCGTCAAGTATTGCCTTGCGTCCTATGTCGACCTCCACGGCATACCTAAGGCTAAGAGCGTGCCGATCGGTCACTTTGGCCGCATGATGCGCGGGTCCGAACTATTCACGGGGGCTGCGATCGACGGGCTTGGGCAAGCGCCAAGCGACGATGAACTCGCCGTGCATCCAGATCCCTGGGCGATTACGGCCCTGCCATGGCGTCCGGAGATTGCCTGGGCTCCGGGAAATCTCCGCTTCCACGGCGAACCCTGGCCCATGTGCTCCCGCAACGTCCTGCAGCGACAGGTAAACCGGCTTGCAAAACTGGGATTCGGTTTCAACCTCGGCGTTGAGTGCGAAATCTTCCTGGTTCGCCGCGAAGGGGACATCATCGTGCCCGCTAATCCTCTCGACGTAATGGCGAAGGCGGCGTACGACGTCGTGGGACTCCTCGAGAATCTGAGTTGGCTCGATGAGATTGTTGGGTACATGAACAAGCTCGGCTGGGAAGTTCATTCATTCGACCACGAGGACGCCAACAGCCAGTTCGAATTCGATTTTGCCTTTGCCGATGTGCTAGCGATGGCGGACCGCTTCGTTCTTTGGCGTCTCATGATGAAGGAAATTTCGCGCCGCCATGGCTGGGACGCGACGTTCATGGCCAAGCCTTACGCGGACCGCACCGGCAGCGGCGCCCATTTCAACATGTCGCTTCGCGATCTCAGGAGCGGTCAAAATGTCTTTGGCGACCGACGCGACATACGCGGTTGTGGCCTGTCGAAAACCGCATATCAGTTTATGGCTGGCATCCTTCGGCACGCCCCGGCAATCGTCGCGATGACTTGCCCTACAGTCAACTCCTACAAACGCCTTATAAAGACAGGGTCGATGACCGGTTACACCTGGGCGCCAATCTTCATATCCTATGGGGGCAATAACCGTACCCATATGCTGCGCGTGCCATTGCTACGGCCTGAGATCGAGGATAACGCGGCGGATCACAAGGGGGTATATCTGTCTGCGGCAAGAATCGAGTGCCGAGCGGTCGATCCAAGCATGAATCCATATCTCGCGGCGGCCATGGTACTTGGCGCCGGGATCGAAGGTATCGAGAACGACTTGGACCCGGGCGATCCAATCGACGTGAACATGTACGAATTGAGCGAGACCGAACTCGAGCGACGTGGCGTCAAAAGCCTGCCGCGCACGTTGCTTGAAGCCGTCGAGGCCTTTGCCGCAGATCCACTGTCAAAGTCAGTTTGCGGCGAAGATCTCCACGATGCCTTCGTCACACTCAAGACGCAGGAATGGTGGAGCTATCATAATGCAGTTTCGAAGTGGGAGATCGACAATTACCTGACGAAGTACTGATACCCGCGAGCGGACAGGCCCGCCAACAAGGGATCGAGGAGATAGTGACATGATGGCGCATGAGAACATCTTCGATCCCGCGCATTACGCGAAAGTCCGCCTCCCTCACCTTCAGGCGGAGACGCTGCCCACATGGTGCTATCGCTCGCAGGCGTTTTACGACCGTGAAGTCGAGCGGATGTTCAAGAAGTCGTGGAACTTTTTGGGCCGCGAGGATGAGGTCCCGGATCCGGGCGATTACAAATGCTTCGAGATGTTCGGTGAATCCATCGTCGTGCTTCGCGATCGAGCCGGCGATGTTCGCGCCTTCGCAAATACCTGCCGCCATCGCGGCACACGGCTCCTTCGCGACCGGGGTAATTGCCGTGCGATCACGTGTCCCTACCACGCCTGGTCCTACGCGCTTACTGGGGAATTGATCGCCACGCCCGGTATGGAGAAGACCTTCAACTTCGATCGTGCGGAATACGGCCTCGTCCCGGTCAGGCTCGAGACGTGGGATGGTCTCATGTTCGTCACCTTCGACGCGGCCTGCCCGAAACTTCTCGATTACCTCGGCAATCTTCCGAAAATCATGGCCTCCTACAAGCTCAGCGAGATGGTTTGTGTACGTCAAAAAGAATATGAGCTCGCTTGCAATTGGAAGATCTATCTGGAAAACGCCATGGAGGAGTACCACACGCCGACCGTTCACAGGGCGTCGATCGGAAAGCAGACGATCCAACAGTTAGAAACCGTCGGCGAATGGGACGGCGGCTACATGCGCTCCGAGCGCACGATCGCTCTGCTTCCCGAGGACGTAAACAAGGCATTTCCGCACGTTCCGGGCCTCGATGCGAAAGCCGCCAATGGCACGTATTTTTTGGTCGTCTATCCGGCGGCCTTCTTCATAATGACACAGGATTGCATGTGGTGGCTCCAGCAATTGCCATTGGGCCCTGACCGAACGAAGGTCGTGATTGGTTCATGCTTTCCGCGTCCGACCGTTGCACGGCCCGACTTCTCCGATACGGTACAAAGCTATTATCGCCGGTGGGACAAGTCGCTGCCGGAAGATAACCATATCTCGGAGACCCAGCAGCTCGGCATTCGCTCAAGTTTCAGCCGACCGGGCAGGTACTCGCATCTCGAGCCGGTCGTCCACAAAATCGCGAATTGGGTGTTGGACCGTGTACTCGACCAGGCTTGCACGCAAGCAGGCAATCATGCGCCGTGAGGCGAAGATGACAGACGGCCTCTAAGGACGAGTCATCAGGAGGATTTCTTCGCCCCTCGTGGCTTCCGTGGTGAAGGTTTCCGCGAAGCGGTGGACACAGTTTTCATGACGCGCGAGCGATGGCCGAGCTTGCCTTCGACAATCATGGTGCCAAGGACATCGAGCATGACCCGGCAGGCAAGCTGTGCCGTATTTTCGTTCACGTCGTATGGCGGTGCGACCTCGACAACTTCCATGCCGCATAGCCCCTCACGAGCGATCAGACGAACCATTTCAAGTGCTTCGCGGGGAAGCAGGCCGCCTGGCTCCGGCGAGCCTGTGCCGGGTGCAAAGCCCGGGTCAATCGAATCGATGTCGAAGGAGAGATAAACTGCCTTGCAACCCTTCCACGCGAGCTCGAGGGCTACCTCGGCTGCTTTCCGCGGACCGAGTTCCGTAATATCCGTCATCGTCAATACGCTGGTGCCACGCCGCCGTGCAACGATGGCACCGGGCCGAGAGCCGTACCAACCGCCAATACCAACTTGGACAAGGTTCTCCGGTCGGCAATTTGGTAGACCGACATCGTGCATATGGCTGTGGTCGCGGTGCGTGGTTGCCGAGGGCTCGTGTGTCGTCCAGTACCACGGCGTTGTGTGCATCCGCTCATCCATGTCCTTTTCCTGGATGTCGAGATGTCGGTCGAGATGAACGATGCCGACGTTGCCGTCGACGTGAGGGGCGATGCCGCGGACATTCGGGAAACCGAGACTATGGTCGCCGCCGCAAATTATAGGAAATGCGCCGGACGTGTAGATATGGGAGATCGCCTTAGTGACCTGATCAAAGGTTTTTTCGATGTTGCCAGGGATGACGAATACGTCGCCAACGTCGCAAAAGTCGAGCTCCTCGTAAATATCGACGGCGCCATCGATGGAATAGCCGTCGTAAAGCGCGGAAATTCGCCGTACCGCCTGGGGACCAAAACGCGCACCCGGCCGATAGGTCGTCGCCGTGTCAAATGGCACGCCCACGAACGCAGCCTCGTAATTTGAGACCTTGCGGACGTCTTCGCAGTAGGGCGCCTTCATGAAGGTGTTTATGCCGGCGAATGCCGGCTGGTGGCCTCTGCTGAAGCAGGAGATTGTCCGATCGACAATCGACGCGGCTCCCTCCAAGCCGAGCAGCAAAGATCGCTCGACCTCCTCTTGCTGCTTGCTTTGGGAAATGCGCGAGAGTCGCTTTAGATTGCGATTTCCACGAAACTCGGGCGTTTTGCGCGTGGGCATTGTGATCGTTGTGCCTTTGAGCAATATTCCCGGGTTGACCGGCTCTAGCGCGAAATCATGTACCAATTCGGCACAGCGGGCAAGCCAGTCCGAGGACCCGGACTGCTCCGAGGGCCGGGAAGCCGCGAATATGGGATAATCCGAGCTCCGGAGCATGCTTCTCCTCTTGTCGCGGTGCGCTGCAGCGGCCTTCATCGCTTGGCGCGACGACGCGTTCGAATTACCGCTCCTGGCACTTCTCCGACTTGGTGCTGCGCCTGACTTCAGTGCTCGACCCGCGCAAAAGCGGATATCGAACAACCGCTCCTCAACGATCTCAATTTATGCGTACATGGTCTCGCGCTCGACGCCGATGAACGAATCACCGGCCCTATCTCTCGAATCGACACTGCGTCGGCCGCAGACGTTTGAATCGACCCTTAAGGGAGCTGCCGCACCACGGCCTTGAGACGAAACATGCGAATAAAACATCGACACAGGCTGAGCTATTGCCGCCTCGAAGGGCTTAAATGAACGCGGGCATCTGGGGTGGATTGAGTGCCTTAAGTCTCGGGACCGCGGATTTTCTCGCGCGATTCACAACCCGGGGAATGGGCAAGGAGAGTACGGTTTTCGGCATACTCGCTTTCGGTGTTGCCTTCCTCACTGGCATTTCAATCCTCTCCCATCAATCGTTTGCCTACACTGCATCGAGCATCCGATTGCTCGCCGTGAACGGGGTCTCGACCACGGCCATGACCCTGTTGCTCTATCAAGGTCTCGCCCGCGGTCCTGTCACGGTTGTCGCACCGATTGTCGCGAGCTACCCCGCACTGATCGTCGTCTTCGACCTCGTAATGGGCGATGTCCCAACCCTGCCCCAATGGATCGGTATGGGGATGACAATCGTCGGTGCGATTGTCGTCGGGCGATTCGCGGGTGCTGAGCCGCGCGCTGCGACGCGCGGCGCGCGCGAGGACCGCATCACGATCGTGATATCGGTCGCAGCGGCGGTTGCGTATGCAATCCTCGTCATAAGCGGCCAAGCGGCAATTCAATCCCGTGGCGCAATTCAAGCTTTGTGGCTCGGCCGCGTCATAAGCTTTCTCGCCCTCTGTGCGCTTATGATGGTGCGGCGAATTCGGCCTACAATTCCGCGTCGATGGTGGCCAGCACTTTCGATCCAGGCCCTTCTCGATGCGGGAGGCTATCTTCTGTTGCTGTTTGGCAGCGGTGGAGAAGGTGGCCGGATCGCTGCCGTCGTCGGTTCCAGTTTTGGTGCGGTGACCACCCTCCTCGGTTGGCTCGTATTAAGGGAAGCGATCGGAAAGATCCAATGGGTCGGAATTGCATGCGTATTTGCTGGTGCGGCGATTCTATCCGGATGACCCGATGCGGACAGAGTGGCCCTGGAACCCTCGAAACAGCGATGCCATTTAAGCAATGATTAACCTCACCTCCCGAAAATGACGCGACGCACGGGTGGGCTGCGTCTTGCGGCGATCGCCCGGGTATCCCAGTCCCGATTTCGTGGGAGGACTCTTCGCCGTGAATGCCGCCAAAGACCTCGACGTCGTTCTCCTTTGCGGGGGTCTCGGCACGCGTTTGCGGGAGGAAACCGAATTCAAGCCGAAGCCCATGGTGGAGATCGGCGGCCGGCCGATCATGTGGCACATTATGAAGCATTTCAATCACTTCGGGGCCAAGCGATTTGTATTGGCGCTGGGCTATCGCGGCGACATGATCCGTGACTATTTCGTTAACTATCACTTGAGGAGCCGCGACCTCGAAGTGGATTTGAGTTCGGGTGCCGTCTCGGCTCTCAACAACGGCGCCTGCGACGAATGGCAGGTCGTGCTCGCGGAAACGGGTTCAGAGAGCCTCACGGGAGCTCGTATTCGTCGGGTCCTCAAATATCTTCGTGGATCCCGTTTCTTCGCGACCTATGGCGATGGCGTGTCGAATGTAAATCTCGATAAGCTTCTGGCGTTCCACAAGAGTGCCGGCCGGCTCGCCACCGTGACCGCAGTACATCCGTCTTCGCGCTTTGGCGAACTCGCCATCGCCGACGGCCTCGTTAAAAACTTTCGCGAGAAGCCCCAGGTCGCCGAAGGCTGGATCAATGGCGGCTTTTTCGTCTTCGAGAAGGCGGCCTTCGATCGTCTGCGCCCGAACGACAACCTGCCGCTCGAGACAGCGGTGTTGGAGACTCTCGCCGCCGAAGGTCAACTCGCGGTTTACCAGCATCACGGCTTCTGGCAGTGCATGGACACGGTGCGCGAGATGCAACTTCTCAATGAAATGTGGCAGGAAGGCCGTGCACCTTGGCACCTTTGGGCGCCGCAGCGGTTGACCGCGTGAGCGATTTTTGGCAGGGGCGTCGCGTCTTCGTGACGGGCCATACTGGCTTCGTCGGTGGCTGGCTTGCCTTGTCGTTAGTGCGAAGAGGTGCGCGCGTTACGGGTTATGCATTGCCGCCCCCGACGAATCCGTCCTTCCATACCGCAATCGGACTCGATCGGCTCGTCGACGGCATTGAAGGCGACGTGCGCGATTTACCCGGACTCACCAAGGCGCTCGCCGATGCGAAGTCCGAGATCGTAATGCATCTCGCAGCACAACCGATTGTGCGTCGCGCATACGACGATCCCGTCGAGACATTTTCGACCAACGTGATGGGCACCGTTTGTCTGATGCAGGCAATGCGAGGCATCGAAAGTCTACGGGCGGCGATCATAATGACGACGGACAAGGTCTATGAAAGCCGCGAATGGCTTTGGGGATATCGCGAGGACGATCGACTTGGCGGACGCGAGCCGTATGGCGTCTCCAAGGCTTGCGCGGAACTTGTCGTCGACGCATTCCGCCATTCGTACATCGTGGACGGCTATCGACGCGTCGGCATCGCGACTGTCCGCGCCGGCAACGTGATTGGCGGTGGAGACTTCGCACTCGACCGACTTGTGCCGGACGCCGTGCGCGCGTTTTCTCAGAGCCGCCCGCTTCAGCTCCGCAATCCCAAGGCCGTCCGGCCGTGGCAGCACGTGCTCGATCCGGTTGCGGGGATTCTCTCGCTCGCCGAACGACTTTGCGAAGCGCCTGACGTCTATGCCGGAAGTTGGAACGTCGGACCTCCGGAGGCCGACGCCAAACCCGTCGCCTGGATCGCCGACTGCCTCGCCTCATCGTGGGGCGAAGGTGCCACTTGGATCCTCGCCGAGGGTGCTCATCCATACGAGGCGCGCCATTTGGCGCTAAACAGCACCAAGGCATTTGTCGAACTCGGTTGGCGGCCGAGTTGGGATACCGAGACCACGTTGGACCGCTCCGTCGCCTGGTATAAGGCACATCTCAACGGCCGCAATGACATGCGCGGCATTTCGCTCGATCAGATCGATGCTCACGTCGCTTGCCGCTCGAATTGAGAATGTCGGCGCCGCCGCAAGTTCGAGTGCCGCGTGCTGCCGATTCTGCGGCGCGGCACTCTTAGAGAGTTTTTGCGATCTCGGCACATCGCCTCTCGCCAATAGATATCTGACAACCGAGGATCTCGGCCGCATGGAGCCGACCTATCCACTCCATGCCTTTGTCTGCACCGCCTGCTTTCTTGTCCAGCTCGAGGCATTCGAACCGCCCGAGAGAATATTTGGCGACTACGCCTATTTCTCGTCCTATTCGAAGAGCTGGCTGGAGCATTGTCGCTCGCACGCGGAGAAAACATCGCAGCGCCTCGGCCTTGACGCCCAGAGTCTGGTCGTCGAGGTGGCGAGCAACGACGGATACTTGCTCCAATATTTCCGAGATCTCGCAATCCCTGTCCTGGGCATCGAGCCTGCACGGAATATCGCCGAGGTGGCAAGATCGAATGGCATCTCAACGTTGGTGCGGTATTTCGGGACGGAGCTTGCACATGAGCTAGTCGAGCAGGGTCGAAAGGCCGATCTGATCGTTGCAAATAACGTGATTGCGCACGTGCCCGAGCTTAATGATTTTGTTATGGGCCTTTCCCTTCTGCTCAAGCAGCATGGCGTCATCAGTATCGAATTCCCTCATCTTCAGAGTCTTATTGAGCGCGTCCAGTTCGACACGATCTATCATGAGCATTTTTCTTATTTCTCGTTCACGACCTTGGAACGGATTTTTTCGCTACATGGGTTGCGCATTTTCGATGTCGACGTGTTAGCAACCCACGGCGGCAGTTTGCGGATTTGGGTCTGCCATCGGGAGGCAAGTCATTCTGAAAGTCCATCTCTCGCCCGCATGAGGGCGCAAGAAGGTGGCGCAGGTCTGGGCGGGATCGAAATCTACCGTGGCTTCGAGCGCAAGGTGCGAACCATAAAGCGCCAGCTTCTCGAGTTCCTGATCCAAGCCAAAGGTGAGGGTAAGCACGTTGTCGGTTACGGTGCAGCCGCAAAAGGAAACACGCTCCTCAATTATTGCGGCGTGCGGACGGATTTCCTCGACTATGTGGTCGATCTCAATCCTTACAAGCAGGGCCGCTGGCTGCCGGGCACGCGTATCCCGATTGTCGCCCCCGACCGGCTCGCAACAACCAGGCCCGACTATCTCCTGATACTGCCGTGGAATATCAAAGACGAAATCATGTCGCAAATAGCCTACATTCGCGATTGGGGCGGAAAATTCGCGATTCCCGCCCCGATGCTCAAGGTTGTGCCGTGAAATTCGTTCCCACTCCCTTTGCCGGCGCCTTCATCATCGAGCCGGAGCGTCTCGAGGACGAGCGCGGGTTCTTCGCGCGGTGCTGGTGCCGCACCGAGCTCGAGACTCACGGTCTCGTTGCGTCATTTGCCCAGTGCAACATCTCGTTCAATCGCAAGCTCGGAACCCTTCGCGGTCTCCACTACCAGGCGGCTCCTTATTGCGAGGCAAAGATCGTACGATGTACTCGCGGCCGGGCATTCGACGTGATGGTCGATTTGCGGCCATCGTCGCCGACGCGCCATCATTGGCACGCCGTTGAGTTGAGTGCAGACAATGCGCGCATGGTGTACGTCCCCGAGCATTTCGCGCATGGCTTTCAGACCCTCGAGGACGACACGGAACTCTTTTATCAGATGTCTGAAGACCATCGACCCGAAGCGGCGTGCGGCTTGCGCTTCGACGATCCGGCTTTTGCGATCGCTTGGCCGATTGACAATCCGATCTTGTCGCTGCGCGACTTGTCGTTCCCGCTCCTTGGCGTGGAACAGATCGCATGCTAATCATTTCCCAGAAATCGTGTATCTCGAAGCTCGCTGACATCGAGGACTCGGTGCGTGGGAGCAAGATCGCGATTGACGAAGGGGTGATCATCGATAGCTTCGTCAAAATCAAGCCGGCGGGTGGATCGGGCGATGTGCATATCGGCGCACACTCCGTCATCAACTCTGGCACCGTGATCTACTCGGGAAACGGCGTGAAAATCGGAAAACGCGTCGCGATCGCCGCCAATTGTACATTGGCGCCCACCAATCATGAAATCCGCGAGCGTGGCAAGTGGATCATGGACCAGGGTTTCATGACAAGTCGGGGCGGTATCTTAATCGAGGACGATGTATGGATTGGGGCCAACGCCGTGCTACTCGACGGCGCGATCCTGCGCCATGGGTGTATCGTCGGCGCGGGCACTGTGGTGCGGGGCGAACTCCAGGCCTTTTCGATCAATGTCGGGGTCCCTTCCAGGCGCATAGGGTTTCGCCAATGAGTTTCACCATTCTGGGCGGGTCAGGATTCATCGGATCGCGGCTCGCAATGGAGCTTCGCGCCAGTGGGGAGGAAGTCTTCGCTCCCGGCCGCGACGATGGCGCTTATCTCAGCCGCGAGCTTGGCCACGTCATTTATTGCGTCGGTGTGACGTCGGATTTCCATTCACGCCCACTCGACACAGTCGACGCACATGTAGCGGCACTCATGCCGCTATTGCGCTGCGGCCGTTTCGAGTCTCTTCTTTACCTCTCTTCCACACGGGTCTACCGGGGATGTGCGGACGGCCGCGAAGACGCCATTCTCTCTTTGCGTGTGGAAGCAAGTGACGATCTTTACAACACCTCCAAGCTTATGGGCGAAGCGATTTGTCTGGCCTCGGGTCGGCCTTCGATGCGAGTCGTGCGACTATCCAATGTCTATGGCGAGGGGATGTCTCGAAAGACGTTCCTAGCGTCCATATTGAGGGACGCGGTCGAGACCGGTCTCATGCACCTCAATACCACGCCGGATTCGCGCAAAGATTATCTATCCCTTGACGATTTGACGCCGCTCCTGCCCCGCATTGCCGCCGCCGGCCGCCATCGGATCTATAACGTCGCATCCGGCAGCAACGTGACAAATGGCGAACTCGCCCAACGAATCTCGCACCTGACGGGATGCCGCATAGGCATCGCTGCCAACGCGCGCTCAAGCGTATTCCCCCAAATCTCGATTGATCGCGCGCAGCGCGAGTTCGGGTTTGCGCCTGCCCGACTTGAAGAGCACTTGCCCGCCTTGGTCGAATTCATGCGTCGGGAAATGGTGGCAGCATGATTACGATCGACTTGGAAGGTGGTGTTGTCCGCGTCTTAAGCGGTGGTCGCGAGGAGGTCCACCCGCTCAATTCCTCCGAAGCGTTCGCCATTGTTTCCAAAGCGTGGTTACGTGCTGGTTGGGACGTAAAGTACGTGTACGGATTTAGCTGGATGGGCCGTCCCATCATCCAGTTGCCTGAGGACATGATCCGCATCCAAGAGGCCATATTCACCCTCAAGCCCGACGTCATACTGGAAACGGGCGTGGCTCACGGCGGATCGCTCATTTTCTATGCATCGATATGCAAAGCGATGGAACACGGGCGGATTGTCGGCATCGACATCGAAATCCGTCCACACAATCGAGCGGCAATAGAGGCGCATCCCCTGAAGCCGTGGATCACGCTCATCGAAGGTAGTTCCATCGATCCTGTGACGGTGCGTGCTGCAAAGGCGCTTGTAGCTCCGGGTGAGCGTTGTCTCGTTATCTTGGACTCGAATCATACGAAACAGCACGTTCTTGACGAGCTTGAGGCCTATTGCGACCTTGTCTCGATCGGATCCTATATCGTTGCATGCGACGGGATCATGGGCCTCGTCGCTGGCGGGCCGCGCACGCAACCCGATTGGAGCTGGAACAATCCGACGGAGGCCGCGAAGGCGTTCGCGACGCGTCACCCTGAATTCGCGATTGCGCCGCCCGTCGCTCCGTTCAACGAAAGTGCGGTTACGGAGGCAGTTACTTACTGGCCGGGGGCGTGGCTTAGGCGCGTCAGTTGATCGGCGCCGAATAGGTGCATGAGGCCGCCGGACCCGCGTGGAGTCCTCAGCGAATGCCCCGTTCGTGCGCTGCCCGCCATACTGCGTCGCGAAATCCCGCCGCAAAGATGTCGCCCCTGCAAAGCGGCGAGTTCTTTACGACTTCGCGCAACGTGGCGCGAAGCAGTCTTAGCGCCTCGGGCTCAGCCGATAAGCTCGCTGCCAAATCCACAAAGCGGTCAGTTGTCTCCACGCTGAGCTCGCCAAGATTAACACTGTTGAGAAGGCTGTGGCTGAGACGCTGATGCATCGCAGGGCCGCGCAGTGTTACCGTCGGAACACCCATCCATAGGGCGTCGCACGTCGTCGTACCGCCAGTGAGAGGAAACGTATCGAGTGCAATGTCGATTTCGTTGTAGCACTCGAGATGTTCGTTCACGGCATTCGTTCGGATAAAGAGACGCTCGGGCGCTATACCGAGGCGACCGAACGTCTTGATCATATTTTCGGCGATAATACGAGATTGTCCCGTCGGCCGTACAAGCAGAAAGCGCGAGTTGGGCACGCGATGCATTACCTCGGCCCACGCCGATACACACCCTTGGCTAAACTTGTACGTGTTGTTGAGCGTGCCGAACGTCACGTAGCCGTTCCGCTCGCAAGGCGGGGTTGGGTCGATTGCCGAGTTGCGAAACCCTTCGAAGCATACCCACGAGTGTGGCACGCAAAGCGGCCTCTCGATTGACAGCTCGGGTATCGTCGGAGCTACCTCGGGATCGAGAAGCATATAATCGACCGCTTCAAAGCCGGTCGAATATGGATAGCCCAGCCATTCGACCTGGATCGGCGCCATACGGTAGGCCATCGCATTCAATCGGGAGCCGACCGTAAACCCTCCGAGGTCGATCATGACGTCGATGCTATCTTCCCGCGCTTTTGCCGCCAACTCACGATCGGATTCGATTTCGACATCGACGAAGCGGTCGACCAGACTGCGTATCTCCGCTTGAACCGGATCGCCGGGGGCTTCAAGCAGCGAATACGCTGTAAGCTCCAAACTGTCCCGGTCGTAGTTGCGCAACAGCGGCAATACGAATTTTGCAACCGAATGGCTGCGCAAATCGTAGGACAGAAGCCCCACGCGCAGCTTGCCCTGGCGGCGCTCTATCGCCAACGGGGGAAGCGGATTCTGTGCCGCTTGCGATTCTACCTTGGTGGCCGATGCGCGATGAAGGGCCGTCAATCGTCGCGAACCCTCGATCGTGTCCGCTTCGACCAGCAAGTAGAGGAATGCGGCCGAAAGGCTATTTGAGTGCAGGCAAGCCTCAGCGGCGTCCCAGATTTCGCCCAAACTCTCAATCGCATCGAAGTCGCAACTCGCGCGGAACGCCTTGTAGGGGAAAACCATGTAGCCTGGCACAAAGCCCGCAAGATGGATTGCCGCCCGCGCCCAAATGTTCGCCTCGTCGCGGCGTTGCTGCACGTCCATGATCTCGCAAACACTGAGATGCGGCTCGACGTAACCGGGCTTGAGCTCAATCGCTTTCCGAAATGCGCATTCGGCCTGCCAACTGTCCTTCATACCCAGGAAGGCACCGCCCAACCGGTACATGGCCTCCGCATGATCGGGTTTGATTTCGAGCGCTTTAACGAGCCAACGGTGCGCTTCCCTGAACCGACGCTCCGTACACAGCACGGCACCGAGGGTCATGAGAAGCTCGGGATCGTTGCTACCTTCGTCAGCCTGGGGAAGCAGCGCTGAGATGGCGCCCTTGTAATCTCCGATATTGGCACACCAGCGGGCGCGGTGGAGTTCGCTCCCCCACTGCCCGTGATCCGCCATTCTCGCTTTTGCAAGGTACTGATCTCCTTCCTCGACATGGCCGATGCGGCGGAGGAGTGTACCGAGATTATTGAGATATTCCGGTCGGTTCGGCGCGATTTCGACAGCACGCCGGTAGCATTCGATGGCATCTTTGGCGCGACCAAGGCAATCATAGACAAAGCCAAGATTGTTACGGTTCGCGGCATCGAGTGGGTCGAGCCGGACGATTCGCTCGAGCGCTTCCCGCGCTTCTTCGGTCTTATTTTGCTCGAAAACGATATCGACGAGCTTGCGCAGTGCCTTCAAGAGATTCGGCTGGAGTGCAAGTGCGCGTCGGCAACAGTCACTCGCCTCGTCCAGCCGCTTGTCGTCATAACAGATGATCGCGAGGTTAGTTAGCGATTCGACGAGTGCAGGGTTGAGAGAAAGGGCTCGACGGTAAGCGCTCTCCGCCTCGCTGATACGGCCAAGCTTCTGCAAGGCGGCGCCAAGGTTCGCAAAGTATTCGCCATTGCTACATTTTTGCCCGATGGCACGGGCTATGAGTTCGGCTGCCGTCTCGGCGTCACCCTGCTGGAACCTAACGACGCCGAGGAGGTGAAGCATGTCGGGATTGTCGGGTGCTGCGGCCAGAATCTCGCGATATGCACGCTCGGCAGCGCCGAACTCACCCCGCTTATGCCACTCTATCGCCGCCGCAAGACCACCGGTAGCCGCTGTCCGCACCGGCGAGGGATTCGCCGCCTGCTTGGTCCGCCGGCGACGCTCCGCCCTGTTCGAATACTGCATGACCATGCGGGAAACCGATTGTCGAGATCGATCCCGATAAAATGGTCGAGACAAGTTTATGTTTCATTAAGTTAATTTGGAGAAGATGGCCGCATCGGCAAGCTCCGCTCAGCAAAATCCGCCCGATGGGAATGGATCTGCCGCGGCTGGGAGCAAGGGTAATACGCGATTGTCCAAGCGATTTAGGAAGAATCGACGGATTGGCCGCTTATCACCCAGTTTGCGCCGCGCCGAAAGGGGGCGCGCTTGTCGTGAATCCCGAGCAGGCAGGTAGTCTGCAAAGCATGATTAGCAACATTCCATGTAGGAGATACTCCAATGGCTCTTAGCGTTCTCTCAAACTACGCCGCGCAGGTTGCGCACCAGAACCTGGTGAACTCGCAACAGGCTGCGTCGCAAACCATCGCACAGTTGGCGTCCGGCCAGCGCATCGTGAATGCGTCAACCGATCCGGCGTCGCTCGCGATCGGTAGCGGTCTAAAGGCCGAGGTGGCCGCGCTCAATCAGGCGAACATCAATGCCGGCCAGGGCGTTTCGGTGCTTCAAATCGCCGACGGCGCTTATTCGAACATCAATGACATCCTGGTCCAGCTCAAGACTTTGGCCATTCAGGCTTCGTCCGGTCAGCTCGACGGCACGGATCGCGCGCAAATCAACTCCGAATACACCAACCTGGTCTCGGAAGTCGATCGTATCGCGAACGTGACGGACTTCAACGGAACCCAGCTCATCAACGGTGGCTTCTCGATTACTGGTGGAACTGGTCTCACGACATCGGCCGGCGTGCAGGGCATCACGCTCCGCGGCGGCGAGTCGGCGGGCAACTATTCCGCCTCCTACGATGGCGCAAGCCATACCTTCACCGTGGCGAATTCGGGTGAAACGTTCACGGGCGCTGTCGCCGCCAGTGCGCTCAGCGGCTCCGGCACGAATGCGACGCTCACGCAGGGTACGGTCGTGACACTCACCAGTACGACCGCTGGCTCGACTGACTCTATCGACATTGCGCTCGACAGCGCCTTTGCCGCAGGCACGAACATTGCTGCCGCCGCGAATCTGACTGCGGCGGGTACGTCAAGCCAGAGCTTCGCGTTCCAGGTCGGTGCAGGCAACACGGCAAACGACCAGATCGGGGTGACACTCAATTCCGCGAGCGCCTCGGCTCTCGGCATCGAGAATACGGACGTCAGCACAATCTCCGACGCCCAGAACGCATCGACCCTGATCACAAACGCCATCAACCAGCTTCAGACGTTCCGCGCCACGGTCGGAGCGGGCGAGAGCCGGTTGCAGTTTGCGCAGAACAATATCTCGACCGCGAGCGAGAATCTCCAGTCGGCCCAGAGCAACCTGCTCGACGTCGACGTGGCTCAGGCAGTGACCTCCCTCACGAGCCAACAGATCCTCGTGCAGTTGGGCGTGTCTGCGCTGGCCCAGGCGAACCAGTTGCCGCAGGATCTCCTGAAGCTTCTGCAGTAGTCACATCCTCGGGTTTGGGAGAGGAGGGCGACCTCCTCTCCCTTTCTCGAAGACGTCAGCGTACTAAACGGTTAATTAATGAGGCTCACGCTAGAAAGGCGGCACAACGCAAAAAAGACCGAAGCCTGTTCGCAGCAATAGGATTTGTACGACGATAAGGGCGATGGACTCTCACGCGCCCGCGAATCGATGTCCCCCATAGTTAAGAGATCATGACCGCGCTTAATTTCAATAACGTCAATGTGAGCAATACGGGGCAGGTCACCTTTTCGGGTGTCGGGTCCGGCATCGATTTTCAGTCGATTGAGAATTCGATCATTCAGGCGAAGCAGGTCCCCATTGACACCCTCCAGACGTCAATTACGAACAATCAGAAGAAGATCTCGGACCTGCAGCAGTTTCAGGGTTTGCTTAATTCACTTCAAAGTTCCCTTTCGCAGATGTACGGCGCCGTTAGCGCAGGCAACTCAAGCAACGATTTCGACGCGACAGTCGCCAACACGAGCAGCTCACGCACCGACGGCCAAACGCCCAGTCCCGCTTCCAACCTGCTTGAGGTGACCACTACGAATCTTGCCCAGCCGGGCACTCACCAAATTCAGGTCCTGCAGCTCGCAACCACAGCGAAGATCGCAAGCGGCGGATTCAACAGCTTGACGACCGACCTGGGCACCGCGAGTGGTGGAACTCAGGGGTCGATTTCGGGAAGCTTCACGATCAACGGTACGACCATCAATGTATCGTCGACGGACAATTTGACGACCTTGGTCAATAACATCAATGCCGCAGATACCGGCACCAACCCGACAGGCGTCACGGCCAGCATCGTGTCCGTAAGCCCGACCGACAATCTGCTCGTGTTGACAGCAGACAAGACCGATACCCCGATTCAGCTCGCGGACCCAAACAATACCGGCGTGCTCGCTCAGCTCGGCGTCTCGAACGACGGCGGGAGCACGTTTCTTAACCAACTTCAAGCTGCGCAGCCGGCGCAATTCACGGCCGACGGCCTGACGAATCCTGCGAGTTTCCAGTCGGCCGTGGAGTCAAGTGGCTCAGCCGCATTCAGCACCTATACATCCGTGCCCTCGGGGACGAACACGTTCCAGATTGTCGACGCGAACAACAACGTGCTGGGTACGGTCACCTACACAAGTGCCGATTCACTCAATACGATCGCAAGCAAGATAAGCGCGATAACGGGCGTCAGCGCGTCGGTCGTACAGACGAGTAGCGGTTCGCAGTTGGTGATCAGTTCCAATAATGGGGCCAAGATTAATCTTACGAATGATTCCGGTAATTTGCTCAGCCAGATCGGAATCGTAAACCAGCCGCTCGTATTGACTCGTTCGAGTAACACGATCGACGACCTGTTCGCCGGCATTACGATCAATCTATTTCAGGCAGAGCCGGGAACGACTGTCAGCGTTCAGATCGCCAACAATGTGGCAGGTGTTCAGAGCGATATTGAGAACTTCGTGCAGGCCTACAATGCCGTGCGTGAGTTCATCAATACGGAGAACCAGACGGACCCCAGTACCGGCGAGGCCGCCACCAATGCCGGACCTTTATTCGACGATTCCACGATGGACGCCATTCGCGATCAACTCTCCGGGATGATCGGCGATGGCACGACCGGCGTCAGTACACAATTCTCCACTCTTGGTCAGATCGGAATTAACTTCGTCGACAATTCGACACTGACCAATCCCACGCAAGATAATACGCTTACGATCGATACCAATACTCTCAATCAGGCGCTGCTCAATAACTTGAGCGACGTGCAAAAGCTGTTCTCATTCACTTTTTCCAGCTCGAACTCGCAGGTTGCTCTTGTCGGGTTCGACGGGACATCGAGCTATAGCCCATCTGGCTATACGCTCAACCTGAACTACGACAGCGCAACCAGTTCAGTGGCGTCGGCCAATGTCAACGGCACGGCCGACGGCGCCGACAACGACAGCGCCACTGTAAACGGTCAGACGATCACGGCCACCAGCCAGACCGGTGCGAGCGGACTGCAGCTCTTCTATACCGGCAATACCAGCCTAAGTAACGTTCAACTCAATTTCACCGTCGGTATTGGCGCACAGATGTTTTTTGCGCTTCAGGGCATGACCGATCAGGCGACCGGCACGGTGCAGAACGAAATCAACGGCATTCAGACCCAGGATCAGGCGATCCAGACGAACATCACCAACCAGACGAATCTGCTGAACACGTATCAGCAGTCCTTGACAAATCAATTCAACAACGCCGAGACCAACGTTTCCGCCCTAAACAATATCCAAGGCAGCCTGTTTCAGCT
>DASPOR010000169.1 GCA_035625915.1 Alphaproteobacteria bacterium
CTGTAAACCGCGCTTGCCGATCCGCGCGCACAATCCGAAGCGCTCGAGATCCTGCGCGACCTCATCGAACGCGTTGAGGTAAACCCGACCGAAGACGGCTTCGTGATTGAGCTCATGGGCGAGATCGCGAACATGGTTAAGCTCTCGACAGGGATGGAGAGCGTCGCAACGGAGCCTTATCGCAGTTCGGTAAAGGTGGTTGCGGGGGAGTGCAACCAGCGTTACTTGCAGTTTCTCAACTCCCGAATACCCACGCTTCGGCAAGAATCTCGCAGTAGGTGCCGACAAGATCCAAATCTGCTTACAGTTCCAGACCACGAACGTTGGCCCTTGGGGCGACGTCGCCGGCAGTGGGGCGGTCCTCACCATGCCGGGCTCGCTCGGTGCTGGTCTCGCAATGACGATTGGCGATCTGTATCGCCTGCCGGCAGCTTCTTGCCAGCTTCCAAGAACTCTTCCGACCACGTACAGCAAAGGCTCTCCACGATTCCCTCACGCCAACGGAGCGCAGCAATTGCGCGTTGGGTGCGAAGGCCCGGCTGAATGATTCGGACCATTTCTTCCGTCGAACACTTATTACATATCGCGCGATGAATCGCTCGGACATCCTGTTCGGCCGTCCCTGACGCACCGGGTTCCGGTCCTTTTTCCGCTCCCTCACGGACTACGATGAGCAAGAAATCCTGCATTCGCAAAACCTCTCAGACTGTCTCGCAATTACCGAAGGCGAACACGAACGTGCTGCGGGTGCGTCGCTTATCGGCCTTGGCCTGCGCATCGCGGTCGAACGGCAATGAAAACCGCCACGCCGCGGTGAAGATCGGCCGCGACAAATCGAGCGCAAGGGCCGGGAAGACGAACTTGTGCGACTCGCGCTAATTTTCTTAGGTTATCGCAACGTCGCGATACAATACCGTCGTTTTAGCTGGAGAGTGCGGCCATGGGACGCCTTGCGGCAATCGGCGTTTTACTGTTCGCTTGCACGACGTCATTCGAGGCGTGCGCCGGTCCAGCCGCGAACGAGCCCGGCAATTCCGGCGCATCGGCGCCGGCCGCGAGTGAAGACAGCGTAAAGACTCTCAAGGAAAGGCTCTCCGACAAGGCATCCGATGATCAACGGGTCGACAACTGCGGCGTGCCATTCGACCGGCGCGGTTCGCGGCCCCGGCCGGATTGTGCTGGTGACCCCCCATCCCTAACGGCAAAGGGTGGTGATTCAGGCCCTGCCGGGTCATCGCTTGCTGATCAAGGTTCGACGAGCAGGTAATGACGGATCATGTAGTCGAAGCCGTGCCGCCAGGATTCGTCGGTATTGCCGCGAATATCGACGCTTTTGACAAACTCCATCTTTCCGGTCCGCGCATCCTCCATGTAAAGGTTGATATTGAGGATGAGGTTGCTCACCTTTTGCACGGTTCCCCACGCCGCCCAATCCGCCCCGGCCCTGGTCGCGAGGTCACGCTCGCAGCCATTGCAGCCGCTTATGGCAGGACCGGATTGAATTTTCGCCTGCATGTCGGCGGGGATGGGAATGACCTTGAATCGGCCCGAGGCATTAAGCCTTTCGTGAAAGAGATCGTCGAGCATTTCGAGCCGCTGCATCTCGGCGGGGGTCGTCTGCTCGAGCGACGAATTGATCAGCGCGAAGCCTAAGAACGCGACGCTCGGAACCTCGCCGGCAAAGCCAGGCATCGCGCCAGCCACGGCGAGGCACATGAGTGCCGTCGCCAATACCGCGGACCGCGGCCGGATCATGATCGCGTCACTGGAGCCGGAAGGTAATCGGAAGTTCGAAGGTCGCCCTGGGCAGATCGATTTCCCTAGGAAACGATGGGAACGGGCCCGCGGCCTTCGTCGCCTGAACCGACGCCTCGACAAGACGGGAAGGTGAACCGGACAGCGCTTCGACATCGAGAAGTTTTCCATCGTGCTCGATGACGATGCGCAGCACGACCGTCCCCTCCTCGCGGCGAATCATGGC
The DNA here is from genome assembly GCA_035625915.1 of Alphaproteobacteria bacterium. NCBI lineage: Bacteria > Pseudomonadati > Pseudomonadota > Alphaproteobacteria > Alphaproteobacteria bacterium. Next base: position 1,982 of record DASPOR010000169.1, read on the forward strand.
TTGGGCGGGATAGGATTTGTGCGCCTCGATAAGTCCATGCAGACGGCTCGCATACTGTCCTAATGCCGCCTTCGTTGCGGCCGCATCGATGAGCGCAACGCTCGGCGCGGCGGCGACCTCTTGGACGGTAGGGGCCATGGCTTGAGCCGGTGCGGCGGACGAACCTTCTACGTCCGCCTCGGCAGCGGGGGCCGCCGCTTCGTGGGGCCTTGCATAAGCCATCGCCTGTGCCGGCTTCGGCGGAAGAGTGGGGATCGGCAGTTCCGCCGGAAGCTCCGCGACCGATGCCTCCGGTTCTGGCTCGACGGATTTCACCGCTTGCGCTGGAGGTTCCTCGGGGGTCGGGGGTTTCAACGCGGCGGGCTGTTCGGTCGGCTTTGACTCTGCGGTTTGATGGGACGGGCTGGCGGTCGCGACTTCCGGGCGAAGCGGTTCGCGCTCCTGCAACACGGGTGCCGGCGACCCAGGTGCGGGAAGGGAAACGAGTTCGACCGGCACTACCTCCGGTTCATCAATGGAAACAGGGTGGAACGCCAACGCGAGCACGAAAAATCCGCTTGCATTCAGCAGCAACGAAAGCGCCGCGCCGAGTGCTAATTGTCTTTCCAACAGTGAATCAAGGCGTTGCAAGGTATTCCCCGCTCCCGCCCGGTTGCCCCTCCGAATGTCGCGCAATTATCCGGCCAATGCGCGGGAAGGGCCAGTGCGATGTTGACGTGTCGACCTTCGGTAAAGTGCGCTCAATGCTGAGTTTGCGGAGTGCCAATGATCACCTTTCCCGCCAGCCGGCTCGTGTCGGACGACAAGATCATTTCAGGGTCTCCAGGTAATCGATTAAGGCGTCGCGGTCCGCCTTGTCCTTGAGGCCGGGGAAAATCATCTTGGTGCCCGGCACGACTTCGCGCGGGTTTGTAAGGTATGTATCGAGTGTCGCGCGATCCCACGTCATGTCGAAATTTTTCATGGCATCGGAATAGTTGAAATTTGCAATGCTCGCCGAATGACGTCCGACGATGCCGAAAAGGCTCGGCCCGATCTTGTTCTTGCCCGCTTCGTTTGTGTGGCAAAGCGCGCACTTTTTGAAGATCTCCTTGCCCTTGTCGACGTCGGCGGCGTCGGCGGCAACGGTCGCGATCGACAATCCGACTACGGCGAAGATCATCGTTCTCGTCACTCCTTTGGCTGGCATTCAAACCTCCCCATCGATTCAATTTTTTTTCGCGATATCCACGTTCTTTAGGATCGATCAGTCCGCGCGACCGCCGTCAATCGGGTTCACACCGCACCTGCCTTTCGATCCACCGCACCGCGCAGACTATCGTTGCTCGCTCGAGTGCGCGTCCTTTGCAAGCTAGCATACTGTAGTTGATGTCCAAAGAGCTGGTAGGCTGGTCCGAGAATAGACAATCCTGTAGTTTAGAAAGCCCTGCTCAAACCCGCGCGATGGCGATAGGGGTCCTCAAGCAAATGCAATCGAGATCGAAGCCGGCGGCACTTGCGCTTTTACTTGCGTTCGCCGCGTTTGCACGGGCCGCAAGCGCAGCCGATCTCACTGCGGATGAGGTGCGCGAGATGGTCGCCAAGGCAACCCCGGTTCAACCGCCGGCTCTTGCGGGCAAGGATCTGTCCAAACTCGATCTCAGCGGGGTCGACTTCAAAGGTGCCGATCTCGCTGGTGCTAATCTCTTCGCAACCAAGCTTGTAGGGGCGAACCTGTCAGGTACCAACCTCTCCGGCGCCATGCTGGATGCCGCCTGGATCATGCGTGCCAATTTCAGCGGCGCCGACCTCTCGGGTGCAAGCATGTTTGGCCCGGTTGTCTATGCGGGATTGGACGTGACGCCGGCGGATGCCCCTATCTTCAGGGATGCTAATTTTTCCGGTGCGCGCATTATCGCGAGACTCAGCCGCGTCGACCTGCGGGGAGCCAAGTTCGCCGACGCGAAAATGGGCGTGGACATGAAGAACCAGCCCATGGGCCAGATGCGCATCGATCTCTCGGGCTCGGATTTGTCCGGCGCTAATCTCTCGGGCGCGGATTTGAATCGCGGCGTGCTGTCGTTCGCCAAGCTCATTGACGCCGATCTTAGCAACGCCAACTTGCTCAGCGCCGACCTTTCTGGAGCCAACTTAAGTGGCGCAAACCTGGCGGGCGCGGACGTCACCGACGCCGATCTTGACGGCGCGGTCTTGACTGGAACCAAAGGCTTGAATGCGACGAAGGGCCTAGATAAAGCACGCAACCGCGACAAGGCCGTCCAGTGAAGCGGATTTCCAAGCGTTAGCCGCCGTGCGCTCGACAGCAAAAATCGAACATGAGAGGGCATTGCTGCTCGATTTCGATCGGAGCCTCAAGATGGCGGCATGCTATCCCGGGACGTCGGCCGATCTCACAGTTGCGAGCTTGCTCGCACTTGCCGTCGCAGATATGCTCGATCCCGTTGAAAAGTGGAAGACGGCTTGAGTACCGCGAGATTGCTTTAGCCCGAAATCGAGGGAGGGTCATGATGGCGAAGATCACCAAGGTGTGCGTCGGCGAAGCACTCGTCGGCGACGGCAATGAAATCGCCCATATAGATTTGATTTTGGGACCGCGCGGCGGTCCCGCGGAAGCCACGTTTTGTCATACGCTCACGAGCCAGCGCGAAGGCGTCAACGGTCTTTTGGCCGTGATTGGCC
>DASPOR010000170.1 GCA_035625915.1 Alphaproteobacteria bacterium
CGGTCACTCGGCGGCGCGGCGCTCCCCGCCCTTGATCAGGCCGACATGCGCCATGGCCTCGCGCACCTTGGCCTTGCTCGCCTCCTGAATTTCGCAAAGCGGCAGCCGAAGCTCCGCCGTGCAAAGCCCGAGAAGGCTCGCGGCGTACTTGACCGGTCCCGGGCTCGCCTCGATGAATAGCGCCTGATGGAGCGGCGTGAGCTTCTCGTTGATCGTCCTCGCCTTGGAGACATCGGACTTCTGCCAGGCAACATGCATCTCCGAACAGAGCTTCGGCGCCACATTCGCGGTAACCGAAATGCAGCCGTGCCCGCTTTGCGCGAGGAATGCGAGTGACGTGCCGTCCTCACCCGACAAGAGCGAGAATTTAGCGCCGATCGCAAGTTTCGTGCGCACTGGCCGCGCCAGATCGTTGGTTGCGTCCTTAACACCGACGACGCGCGGCAGTTCCGCAAGGCGCGCCATGGTCTCGATCGTCATGTCGATGACGCTGCGGGGCGGGATATTGTAAACGATGATCGGAAGCGCGCAGGAATCATGAATGGCCTTAAAGTGGCGATAGAGACCTTCCTGGGTCGGCTTGTTGTAGTAGGGGGTGACCACAAGCTGGGCATCCGCACCCGCCTTCTCGGCATGCTTCGCGAAATCGATCGCTTCCGCGGTACAGTTAGAGCCGGTACCCGCGACGACCGGGACACGCCCCTTGGCCGTCTCGATGCAAAGCTCGGTAACGCGCTTGTGCTCGGCGTGGCTCAAGGTCGGCGACTCGCCGGTCGTGCCGCAGGGCACCACGCCATGAACGCCTTCCTTGATCTGCCAGTCGACGAAGGATTGGAACGCCTTCTCATCCACCCGTCCATCGCGGAACGGGGTGATCAGCGCGGTCAAACATCCTTTGAACATGGCATTTATCCTCGTTACGGGAACTCTCCAATCAACCGACCTTAAACCGGGCCTGCAGCAGCGGCAAGTGTCGCAATGCCTGAATTTTAACGAAATTAACCAAGCGCAAACTTGGCGGCGACTAATCTTGCGCATAAAATTCGAGACGATCGGGGAAGCGCTGGGCCGCGTTGCGGCCCGCGCTGGGGAAGGATGGACGTGAGGGCAGGTTTACTCGCTTTCGGCGCAATGCTGGGGATTTTGGCCGCGGGGGCGGCCGCGGCCGATTCTTCCGGTCTTTCCACGGAGGATCGGGAAATCTACAAGGCTGCTTTTCATGCCGCCGACGTCAACCGTTGGACCGACGCGAAGAGCCTTGCAAGCCAAGCGAAGGACCCCATACTCGCCAAGGTCATCACTTGGCTCTATGTCATCCGCCCGACTTCGGATGCAAATTTCGACGAAATCGCCGGCTTCTGCGAGGATAACCCCGACTGGCCGAAGCCTGAGTTATTGCGCGAGCGCGGGGAGGCAGCACTCCCGGACGACATGGCGCAAAGCCGCGTGCGCGCTTATTTCGAGCGCAATACCCCTGTTTCGGCCACGGGTAAGGTCCGCTATGCCGAAGCCCTTATGGCGACAGATGAGGAAAAGGCGGGCGCCGACCTGTTGCGCAAGGCATGGATCGAAGGGAATTTCGGCGAGCGACAGGAGCAACTGGTGCTCGAAAAGCACCGGGACCTGATTCGATCCGCGGACAATAATGCAAGGCTGGATCGCCTTCTTTGGGACGGGCAGACACACGCGGCACGCGCGTTGATGCGCCACGTCGATTCGGCGCACGCGGCACTCGCGGATGCCCGCCTGCGCCTCCAGGGAATGGAGCTCGGCGTCGAGCGCGCCATCAGTCGAGTGCCAGGGGACCTTCAGGGCAATCCGGGGTTGCTTTTCGACCGTCTGCGCTGGCGTCAACACAAGGACATGGACGACGAAGCTGCGGCGATTCTCTTTCACCCGCCCGCGGATCTGGTGCGTCCCGAGCTCTGGTGGCAGGCGCGTGCCGTACAGGTGCACCGCGCGCTAGGCCAGGGCCGGGTCCGCGAAGCGCTTCGGTTGGCCGAAAACCACGGGCAGAAGCCCGGCACCACAAATTATGCGGACGCCGAATGGCTTGCGGGTTGGATTGAGCTGCGCCTGCTGCACGAACCGAAACAGGCCCTGAAGCACTTCGACGCAGTGGCGGACGCTGTGCGCTACCCGATCAGCCGCGCGCGCGCGGAATATTGGCAGGGGCGTGCCCAAGAGGATTTGGGGAAGAGCAAGGAAGCAAGCGACTCTTTTGCGGCGGCGGCCAATTTCAGTGCAACCTATTACGGACAGGTCGCCGCATTGCGAATCGACGCATCCGCACGCTTCGTCCTGCCACCCTCGCCCAAGCCGGCCGTTTTCCAGCGCGAGGTCTTCGAGAGCAAGGAACTCGTGCGCGTTGTTCGCGCCCTTGGCCAGGTCGGGGAGGAGGATCTCAAAGAAGTCTTCATCAAGCGCCTCGGCGGTCTTGCGACCACACCCGAAGAGGCCGTGCTGGTCGCGGATCTCGCGGTTTCGGAAATGAGGCCGGACCTCGCGGTGCGCCTTGCGCGCCAAACCTGGCACGGCGAGGTTCCGCTCACCGTCCACAGTTATCCCACAAGGACGCTGCCGCCTACCGTTTCGACGGAGGGTGCCCTCGTTCTCGCCGTGATCCGGCAGGAGAGTGCATTCGATCCGCGAGCCGTGAGCCGTGCCGGTGCGCTCGGTCTGATGCAGTTGATGCCGGCAACCGCTCGCAAGACCGCAAGCGGCCTCGGTCTCCGGTACGCATCGAACCGCCTCACCGACGACCCCGACTATAACGTGCAAGTGGGGAGTGCCTACCTCACCCAATTGCTCGATGATTTCGGCGGCAGCTACGCGTTGGCGCTCGCAGCATATAACGCTGGTCCCGCGCGCGTGCGCGAATGGATGCGAGACAATGGCGATCCTCGCTCGCCGCAGGTCGATATGATCGACTGGATCGAGATGATTCCATTCGACGAGACTCGGAATTATGTACAGCGCGTGCTCGAAGCGCTGAACATCTACCGTGAGCAGATCGGCGGCGTGCGCGTCGGTCTCGACGGCGAAAATTCAGGACAAAATGGCGCCAGCGAACCTTAGCGCCCCTCGGTGCTCGGCGGCGCGTTTATAATATCATTTGGCTCGTCTCCCACCTTGGGGTCACGAAAATTTGGATTTCCTTCTTTTATAAAACTTGCGACAACTTGCAGCCATGAAACGACTCGATGGTATCCGCGCTTGCGTTTTCGACGCATACGGCACGATTTTCAACTTCACGTCTGCGGCGGCGAAATGCCGCGATGATCTTGGCGACAAGGCAGGACCGCTTGCCACACTCTGGCGCGACAAGCAATTACAATACACATGGCTGCGCACGCTGATGGGGCGCCACGCCGACTTCTGGCAGGTGACGACAGACGGGCTCGATTTCGCTCTCGAAACCCTCGGGTTGAACGATCCCAACCTGCGCAACCGGCTGATGCAGTGCTATATGACGCTCGACTGCTTTCCGGAGGTGCCAGAACTCCTGAAGCGCCTCAGGGCGGCCGGATTGAAGACGGCGATCCTTTCGAATGGCACGCCCAATATGCTCGCCGCCGCCGTGAGCGCGGCCGGTCTCGGCGCGCATCTTGACGCGGTGATATCCGTTGAGGAGGTGGGCGTTTACAAGGTGCATCCGAAGGTCTATCAACGCGCCGTGGATCGATTGGGCGTGAAGCCTGCGGAGATTTCCTTCCAGTCCTCGAATGCGTGGGACGCACATGCGGCATCGGCCTTCGGCTTCAAGGTCGTGTGGTGCAACCGCTATGGCCAACGGGTAGAGCGGCTTCCGGGCAGCCCCAACTTCGAAGTGAAGAGCCTCGCGGAGCTGCCGGCGTTGCTCGGGCTCTGAGTCGAGGCGGTGTGCGATGCCGAATGGCTACCGCGAGGGACGCTATCGCAGCCAGGACGACATCGACCTCTACTTCCGCGATTACGGAGATCCGGGTTCAACGGAGCTTCCACTCCTATGTCTCACGGGTCTCACGCGTAATTCGCGGGATTTCGAGCGCTTGGCCCTGCACTACGCAGCCGAACGGCGTGTCATCTCGCCGGACTATCGCGGACGCGGGCGCTCGCAATACGATCCCAACTGGCGCAACTACCGGCCTGAAGTCTATCTCAACGATATCCGCCATCTTCTCGCCCTACTGGATGTGCACAAGACGGTCGTGATCGGCACCTCCCTCGGAGGGATTCTCGCGATGGCGCTCGGAGCGCTGCAGCCGGTTGCTATTGCGGCCGTCGTCCTCAACGATATCGGCCCGGAGGTGGCGTCTAAGGGGCTGGGGCGCATCCTCGATTACATCAGCGTCGATCGCCCCGAGCGCGACTGGCCGAGCGCCATCGAGAGCCTGAAAAGGCTTTTCCCCTCCCTTTCGGCCGCGACTCCAGAAGACTGGCAGCGCGTGGCGGAAGGCACCTTCCGCATGGGCGAAGACGGCTTGCTTCATTTCGACTGGGACGTGGCGCTCGTCAAACCGATCGCCGGAAGCAGCGATGCGCTGCCTGATCTCTGGCCTCTCTTCCGCGGTTTGCCGAAAGTGCCGGTGCTCGCCGTGCGCGGCGGTGTTTCGGATGTATTGACTGAGGCGACCTTCGAGCGCATGGCGGCGGCAAGGCCAGACTTGATGCGAGCGACCGTCCCGGCAGTCGGTCACGCGCCTTCGCTCGAAGAGCCGATTGCCTGCCAGGCGATCGACGCTCTACTGGGGAGACTGACAGCCTAATCCAAGGCGGCGCGCCACGCGTGCCCCGGCACGAGAAGTGCGAAGCCAGGCACCGGAATCGGACGGCCCCAAAAGTCGCGATCAGTCGGAGGACGCCGCGACCCCGTTGGTCGTTGCCTCGCTCGAAGACGAGCGTCGGTTAGCGGCCCAGCTCGTCAGCGATGATTGCGTGGTCGCCTCGGCGGCGTTGAGACGCTTGCACGTGCCCTCGAACTGAGCACCCGCCTCGATCGCAAGGCTGTCGTGCCAAATATCGCCCTGCACGCGCGAGGTGCGCGCCAGCACGATGGTCTTGGCCCGAATTTGGCCGACGACCGCGCCCGCGACCGTTACGGTGTCGGCCGTTATGGCGCCCTTCACCGACCCGCCCTCGCCGATCGTCAACCGCGTCGTCTTCACGTCGCCCTCGACATTTCCGTCGATCTGGATGTCCCCCTCGGAGACAAGGCCGCCATTGACGGTGAGATCGCTGCTTACAATCGAAGGCATGGCTGGTTTCCCGCTCGAAGTTTTCTCGCTGATGCGCGGAGATTCCGCTCCGGCACCCTTGGCGCTAGTCTTTGCTGTAAACATATTCGCCTGCCTCGATGAATTTGACTGGATTCTGGTGGCGGCCGTCGACGATGACTTCGTAGTGTAGGTGCGTGCCGGTGCTGCGTCCCGTGCTGCCGATCACGCCGATTTGCGTTCGCGCCGCCACCCTTTGACCGACATGCACGTTAACCGACTTCAAATGGGCGTAACGCGTTTTAATGCCCATTCCATGATCGATCTCGACCATTTTGCCAAAAAGACCTTGCCAGCCCGCGAATTCGACTTTCCCTGGCGCGGTCGAAAAGACGGCTGCGCCGGTATCGGCCCCAAGATCGACACCCTCGTGCATGGCGGTTCGTCCATTGAGCGGATCGATACGCGGCCCGAACTCGCTCGTGATGTGATAGTTGTCCACGGGCGAGGTCAACGGCAATCGCTCGAGCACACGGCGCAAGCCCTCTCGGCGCTGCTCCTGAATGTCGAGTGCGGAAACCATCCGGTCGAAGTCGCCGGACCGCACGCTGGCGCTGTCCGACGATGGCGGCTTGCCGACGTTATAGGCGATGAACGGACCGCCCACCCCACCCTTGCCCACACCACGTTCGGAGGCATCTCTGCGCGTTTCGGCGAGCAGCCTGTTCACATCGAGCCCAATCATGGCGATTATGCGCTCGACCTTGCCGCTCCTGCCTTCGGCGCGCTGACTCAAGCGCGCCATCAGAATCTGCTGATCGGACGAGAGTGTCGCGATCTGCTGCTGGAGGTCTGCGACCTGCCGCAACGCAGCATCGCTCTCGCTCTTCGATCGCTCTTCCGCCGCAGTGGCTGCTTTCAAGCGCAGATTGAGTGACGCCACAGCATCGTCGAGCTCGCCGTTCTTGTGTCTGATCTCGGCTAGTTCGGCGTCGATGGCACCGCGTTGGCGCGCCATCTCCGCCGTCGCGGCAATCGAGCGATCGCGTTCTACTTGCGACGCCTCCAAACGGCTAGCGAGTTCGGCCAAATTCCCCGTGAGATCGGCGTTATGCGCCTCGAGAGCGATAAGCGCCAATTGACTCTCGATGCGCATATCCCCAGTGATCATCGGTTCGCGCTGCTTGACCGGGCCGCGATCAAGCATATCGCGATACGCCAGCTGGACCTTTTCGTTGGCAACATCAAGTTCGGCGGCGATGCGGTCGTAAGCAGCTTGTACCTCGGCAAGTTTCCTGTGACTTGCCGCAAGGCGTGCATCATAGGAAAAATAAACATAGGTGGCGTGCAGCGACCAGCAGACGAGCGCCGTAAATAGCATGAAAAAGCCGGCTTGGCGCGATCGCGAGAGCGTCAGGTACCTGACCTGCCCGTTCTCGCGCAAGAATATTTGCCTCTCCTGAAATGCGGCGCCAAGAACCCGGCGCGCCGCACGATCGACTCCCAGAAAACCCATGCTCCGCCTCGCCTCCTGTCGGTGTCTCCGGCAAGCTTCGCGGATTCGCATGCTACTCGCGTACACTCGCGCATCCGCTGCGCCGGTAAATCCCACAGTCGTCGAAACGGCCGGATCGCCAAGCCAGACGCGTTCCACGTCCTCGCTCGGGCGCACAGATGAAGCCGGCCCCTCCGTACTCCTTCTCCGACACGATCAAACCATCGCGTTCGCGTCGGGGGAGCATGTCCTCCAGCGTCGACCGTAGCTTGCGCCCGGAAGCCATGCAAGCAATGATTCGTGACAACATTAGGACGAGTAATGTAGCGCCCAACTACTATAGAGATATATTATGTGCAGCCGCGACTGCGGCAATCCGAAGCTTGGCAGCTACATACGGTATTTTACCGGCAATCTCGGACAAAATTTACGGCGAGCAATCGGGTTTGCTTTTCTCAAGTCGTCTCCATTTATCATTTGCTAGCAATGAAACGCGCGACTCTCCTCTTTTTATCTTGCACGCTCACGGCGATCATCGGTTTGTCCTATTGGTCCTACGAAGGGCGGCTCAAAGCCGTACCCGATGCAGGCGTCAGCCAGATCGACAGCGTGTCCTTCAGCCCCTATCGGCGCGGGCAGAATCCTCTCGCACACATTACGCCCACGCTCACGGAGATTTCGCAGGACATCGAGGTGCTCGCGGGACGCGTCGGAACCGTTCGAACCTATACGAGTCTCGAAGGGCTCGAGATGGTCCCGCGATTTGCCCGTCCCCTCGGCTTGAAGGTTATGCAGGGCGCTTGGCTCGGTCGAGAGCCTGACGTGAACGAACGAGAAATTCGGAGCGTGATCGATCTTGCCAACCGTTATCCCGACGTCATCGACCGCGTCGTTGTCGGCAATGAGGTGCTTTTACGCAAGGATCTTACGGCAGAGCAACTCGCCGGCTACATCGAACGCGTAAGGGCGGCCGTAAAGCAGCCCGTGACCTACGCCGACGTATGGGAATTCTGGCTTAGGAATCCGCAGCTCGCTCCTCATGTCGATTTCATAACGATCCATATCCTCCCTTATTGGGAGGACGATCCTATCGCGATCGAACATGCTGTCGATCACGTCATGGCGATTTACGCACGCGTACGCGCTGCCTTTCCTGGAAAGCGCGTGATGATCGGCGAGGTCGGCTGGCCGAGCGAAGGGCGCATGCGCGATGGAGCGTTGCCAAGCCCCGCCAACCAAGCACGGCTCGTTCGCGGCTTTCTCAAGGCGGCCAACGGACAGGGCGTTGACTACAACATATTTGCCGCCTTCGACGAACCATGGAAGACGGCACTCGAAGGAACCGTGGGCGGACATTGGGGCATCTTCGACGCAGACAGAAATCCGAAATTCGCACTCGCGGGCCCCATTTCCGACGATCCGGCGTGGCGATGGCATTTTGCGCTGTCGGCACTTTTCGCGTCGATTGCGACCATTCTCCTCGGGCGAAGCCATGAGAGGCTGCGATTTGCCGGCCTGGTGATTGTCGCCAGTGCGGCGCAGGCGTTCGGCATCTTCCTCGTCCTCGACCTGCGGTACGCGGCTGCAACCTCGTACACACCCACAGGCTGGCTCCTCGCGATTGCGGGATTTGTCGCGAATCTCTTCCTCGCAGCACTTCTTCTGCGCGCACTTGCCGACTCACTTTCGGGGCGGCCCTGGCCAACAACGCCGCTGCCGACCGCGGAGGAGGCGCTTAACTTCCTGCGCGGGCGCCCGACCCGTGGACCCACACTCGGCGAACGGGCTCTCGGCATGCTTCAGTTCGGCTTCATTGTCGCGGCGGCAGTCATTGCGATCACACTCGTTGTCGATCCGCGCTATCGCGACTTCCCGAGCGAGGTGTTCCTCTTGCCGGCTGTCGGTTTCGCCGCACTTGCAATTTTCCGCGACAGACGGGCGCCACTGCATGCAAGCCTGCGCGAGGAATCCCTGCTCGTCGCCTTGCTTGTTTTTGGCGCCATCGGCGCGTTTCTTGCTGAGAGCCTCGCGAGCCTTGAACGAATCGGCTGGCACACGGCACTCGCCGGAGCCGGGCGCGCACTCGAGAATAGCGAGGCGCTTGGATGGAGTGCCACATTGCTCCTTCTGGCCTTGCCCTGGACGCTCAAGCTTGCGGCGCGCGGCGGTGCGGTCCCAGCGCCGGCCGTGGCCTGACGCTTGCAATCAGTCCGAATACGAGCGCCAGCGCTCCCATCCCGACATTGTAGTTGACGATGGCGACGACGGAGAGCGCTGCCGCGGCGATCGCCGGCACTCGACCTCCCCGAAAGAGGGCCACGAGGCCTGCAACAACGGCTGCGGCACCGAAGAGCAGATTATGCTGACCAGCCAGGATCGCGAAATGAATCGAACACCACCCGGGATGCGGCTTTACATTGCAGATGAGCGCTACATCGCTCGGTTCGACAAATCGCTCGCGGAGCCACCAGCTCCCGCCATAGGCGAGCGTCATCGCGGCGAGCCCAATCCAAAAGAAGCGCGAGGCGAGGAGTCGCATGCTTAGCATGCGTTCGGAAAGGATAGATGCATGCTCAACCATCCCTTCCGACTCGCGAGCGAAGCCCGCTTCCTTGCGTCACGCACGAATGCGCGCGCGCGCAAGCAATTTGAGTAAGGAAGGGTTCGATTCCAACCGATCATGACCTAATGAGGAGCCTCGATACGCTCCGGCTCCGGCACCTCGCCCGCGGGCATCTTCGCCGCTTCGTCCCGCTCGAACCCATAGGCCGCGCGCACGATATAAAGCGGCCGTCCCTTCACCTCGTTGAATACGCGGCCAATGTAGTCGCCGATGATGCCAAGTGTGAGGAGCTGCATGCCGCCAAGGAACAGGATTGTTACAATGATCGACTCATATCCGGGCACATCGATGCCGTAGATTGCCGTGCGCAACAGGCGAATTACGATGTAGACGAATGCCAGGAGCGATATCGCCGCACCGATCAAGCCCCAAACCTTGAGCGGAAAATTCGAGAAAGCCGTGAGACCGTCGAATGCAAACCGGAGCAGCTTGAAGAAGCCCCACTTGGTGTTACCCTTCTCCCGTTCTACGGGGTTGAACGTCACACCGGTTTGGCGGAACCCGACCCACGCGAATATGCCCTTCATGAAACGGGTGCGTTCCGGCATGCCATTGATCACGTCCACGACGCGCCGATCGAGGAGCCGGAAATCGCCCGCACCGGCTGGCAAGGGGACGTCGGAAAGCCGGTCGAAGATCCAATAGAACGCATGGGCGAAGAAGCGGGCAGGCCCGCTTTGGTATGCACGATTCGCCCGAAGGGCATAGACCACGTCGAAACCTTGGCGCCATTTTTCGATCATGTCGGGAATAAGTTCCGGCGGATGCTGGAGGTCCGCATCGATCGGAATCACGATGTCGCCGCGCGCGCGTGCCAATCCCGCCGAGAGCGCAGGTTCCTTGCCAAAGTTGCGTGAGAAATCGATGATCCGCACGCTGGAATGCTGCGCACGCGCCACGATCAGGCGCTCCAGACTGTTGTCTCGGCTGCCGTCGTTGATGCAGACGATTTCCCAGGGAAGACCAGTTCCATCGAGAACGGCAACGACCCGCGTGAAAAAAGAGTCGATATTGGCACCCTCATTGAAGATAGGCACCACGACCGAGAGGAGCGCAATCCTCCGGCCGCCAGAGGCGGGCCCGCCATTTGTCGAACTGGCGCGCAAGGACGCCATCAACCGCTCTCCCTTGTCTGCGTTACCGGGTCGGAGTTCGGCAGCGGCGCGCTTTCAGCTCGAATCCCGACGCGGTCGATTTTATATAGGATCGCATATTGCGTCCAAAAGGGTCATGGAATCGATGCCAGACAACGTTACCCCACACCGAAACGGCGATTCCTTGCCCGTTGGCATCGTCCTTTGCGCCGACGATTATGGGATCGCACCCGGCGTGGGGGAAGCGATTCGCCATCTTTTGAGCCTCGGCAGGATAAGCGCCACGAGCTGCATGACCGGAAGCGCCTTCTGGCCGGAGGAGGCGCGCGCGCTCAAGCCGTATGCCGAAAGGGCCGATATCGGCCTTCATATCACCTTGACCGATCAGGCCCCGCTCGCCGCTATGCCGCATCTAGCACCCCAAGGTCGCATGCCAAGCATCTTTCGGATGATTTTCCTCTCCCATGGGCGCTGGCTTGCACGCCCCTCGATTCGAAGCGAACTCAAGACCGAGATTGCACGCCAATTCGACCGCTTTCAGTCTGAATTCGGCCGCCCGCCCGCCTATCTCGACGGGCACCAGCACGTGCATCAGCTGCCCGTCGTGCGAGACCTCGTCATCGAGCTTTTTCGCGAGCGCCTCAGTCGTGACGGCGCTTACTTACGCTATTGCACCGAGCGCTTGGGTGCGATCCTCCGGCGGCGGTACTATGCGGGCGAGTCGCTCGGTATCGCGGTTCTCGGTCGTCGCTTTGCGCAGCGCGCCCGCAAAGCCGGCATCCCCGGAAACCGCCGATTCAGCGGCGTTCACGACTTTTCGGGCCGCATACCATATGGCGTTTTGTTCGAGAGCTTCGTCGCGAACGCGTCGGCGGGCACCCTTGTCATGTGCCATCCCGGGATCGCCGATGGTGCCCTCGCAGTCGCCGACCGTGTTACCTCTCGACGTCAGGAAGAATATCAGTATTTTCTAAGCAATGATTTCTTGGAATCACTAAAAAGACATAAGGTATCGATTTCTCGATTCGCAAATAAGTAGTATTGTGTGCAATCGTAGATCATGGCGATTGCCTTTCATTCCCACGGCCGTCAACAAACTCGCCGCTGACCACAGCGGACCGGAGAATATTCAGCGTCCGTTCATCTTATATCTGTTATGAGCCTCTGGATAGCGAGGCATGCAATCCCTTGAGAGGGCTTTGAACGGCTTGAAGCGGCATCGCCGTAGCGCTAACAAGTTAAGCACATCAACCACATAAACTAGGGTCGCGACCGCCTCCCAACCATGTCCCACCTCGAGAGCACCCTCGCCCGGGAAAAGACGATCGCGGCGCCCTGGACCCTGTTGGCGGTCCTTGGGGCAGCGCTGGTGCTTGCCCTACCCGCTCTCTGGAATGGCTATCCGCTCGTCTACTACGACAGCGTCGATTACGTGATCATGCCGTTCAGTTGGGACATGCCGATCTACCGCACCGGCGCCTATGGGGTATTCTCGTTGACGGCACGCCTTACCCACAGCCTGTGGGGCCCGGTCGTCGTCCAGTCCCTGATCGTCGCCTACGTATTGCACGAAGCCTTCCGGCTTTTCACACCCACCATCGCGAATCGGGCTCTCATCGTCGGCACCCTGCTACTTTCCGTCGTGAGCGGACTGCCCTGGGTCACCAGTGAAATCATGCCGGATGCATTTACCGGCGTGGTCGTTCTTGCAACGCTCGTGCTTGCCTTCCATGACGGTAGTCTCCCCCGGTACCGGAGCGCAGCACTGGTCGCGATCCTTGCCGTCGCTACGGCCGTGCATACCTCGCACTTTGCGATCCTGGGCGGCCTGATCGTCTGCCTTCACGCCGCCAAGTGGGCTGTGCGACTCGGCATTCCAGTTCTGTTGCCGAAGCTGCGGATGGTGCTCGTCGGCTTCGTCGTCGCATTGGGCGTCGCAACCGGTTCCAACTGGCTCATGACAGGGCGGCCCTTCCTGATGCAGCCGAGTGCGGTACTTACACTTGGCCTTCTCGTTCAGGACGGACTTGCAAAACAATATCTCGACGAAGTGTGCCGCAAGCCTGGGCCGGACAAGCCGCGCCTGTGCATGGCGCGCAATCGTTTGCCGGACAATGCCAATGCCTTCATTTGGCACGATCCCGACTTCTGGAAGCTTGGCGGCTGGTCGGGAATTGAGGGCGAGGCGCACCGCATCGTCGACGGTTGCCTGAGCAGGTATCCGTTCACCTATGCATGGACCTCCGTCAAGCTGATGTTCAGCCAGCTCGCCATGGTCGAGACGGGTGATGGGATGACACCCATGCAGCATTTCATCGGGCACGCGATCAGGGACTACTATCCGCGCGAGATGACCGCGTTCTCCAATGCCAGACAACAGGCGGATATCGATTTCAGCGCTGCAAACAGCGTTCAAGTGCCAGCGGAAATTGCGAGCTTCATCCTGTTGTTTCCGCTTATCTGGTTTGCGTGGCGTCAGCGCGATCGCTTGAGCCTTACGGTCGCGTCACTTGTGCTGCTCGCCCTTCTCGGCAACGCCTTCGTGTGCGGTGCGCTCTCGAATCCGAACGATCGCTACCAGAACCGCATTGTCTGGGTCGCCATATTGACACTGGGCGTAGGCGGCCTGCGCCTTAAAGAGGCCTCAGGCGACGGTAGTGCCAATCGCTCGCGATATGAAGTGGCTTCATGAGCACGCGCGTGCGCAAATATCTCGCGCCGGCCTTCGCGTGCATTGCCCTCCTGGCACTCGGGTTGCCCACCCGTGCCGCGGGGATCTCGGATGAGTGCAAGACACCTTCGCCTGCCCTCGATCTCGGCGCAACACTTCCCCACACGCTGACACGGCTCGTCAACGGACGTCCAGTCAAGATCGTTGCCTTCGGTTCCTCTTCCACGGCAGGTGCCGGGGCGAGCGATGCGGGGCATGCCTACCCCAGCCAACTTGCCGACGCTCTCGGCCGACTGTTTCCGAAGAGCCATGTGGCCGTGCTCAACAAAGGCGTCAACGGCGAGCAGACGGCGGACATGCTCTCCCGCCTCGATCGTGACGTGCTCGCGGAGCATCCGGACCTCGTCATTTGGCAAAGCGGAAGCAATGAGATTCTCGCCAAAAGCGATCCGGCTGTATTTCGCCGTCAGATGCTCGACGGATTGGCACGACTCAAGTCGGCGGGCGTCGAGGTCGTTTTGATGGATGCTCAATTTGCCCCGCGCATTCTTGAAAATCCCGATTACGGGGCATTCAACGAAGCGCTTCGCGAGATCGCACATCGCGGACGTATTGCAATGTTCGATCGCTTCGAGGTTATGCGCTCCTGGCTCGCATCGGGCAAGGAAGACGAGGCGACTTTCGTCGCCAAGGACCAATTGCACATGACTGACGCCGGCTATCGCTGCGTCGGCCAACTCCTTGCGCATGCTATCGCATCCCAACCCTCCGCCGTGGCCGTGCGCTAGTGTGGTGGATTTGAACCGGAAATTCGCTCATCGTCCCGTGCCTGGATGCTGCGAATTTCGGATTTGCCACACTTGGCTGCGGAAAGGTTAGGTCGTTCCGCGGTACCTCCTCGACCTTATTCGGCCGACGGGGCGCGGCGACTTCAAATTCAATCGTCCAGGACCTAAACGGCACCTTGAGCTCGAGCGGCAGCGACCTCATCGGCGTCGAAGCCCAGCTCAGCGAGAATTTCGTCCGTATGCTCGCCGAGCAGCGGCGAACGCCTGACTTCCGTCGAGCTTGCCGACAGCTTGATCGGATTCCCGACTGTTAGATACTTGCCCCTTGTCGGATGGTCGACTTCGACGACGGTACCTGTCGCACGCAAGGATTGCTCCTCGGCGAGCTCCTTCATGGACAGAATGGGGCCGCACGGGATGTCGTACTTGTTCAGGATTTCCATCGCCTCGAACTTGGTTTTTGTCATCGTCCACTGTTCGATCGTGGCGAAGATTTCCATGAGTCTGGGAAGGCGGGCAACAGGCTTTGCGTAGTCGGGATGCGTGATCCACTCTTCCTTACCGATCACTTTGCAGATCGCCTCCCAAACGGGCGCCTGTGTGATGAAATAGATGTAGGCGTTGGGATCGGTCTCCCAGCCCTTGCATTTCAGAATCCAGCCGGGCTGGCCACCCCCTGACGCATTGCCGGCGCGTGGCACCGATTTGCCAAACCGACCATTGGGGTGCTGAGGGTATTCGGTCAATTTGCCGTTACGCGCGAGGCGCTGTTGGTCGCGCAGTTTCACGCGGCAGAGATTGAGCACACCGTCCTGCATGGCGCACAGCACCTTCTGGCCTTTTCCGTTCATTGTGCGCTGATAGAGGGCGGCCACGATGCCAAGTGCCAGGTTAAGGCCCGTGCCGCTATCGCCGATTTGAGCGCCGGTGACCAAGGGCGGCCCATCGTCGAAGCCTGTCGTCGAGGCGGAACCCCCCGCGCATTGCGCGACGTTTTCATAGACCTTGCAGTCTTCGTAGGGACCGGGGCCGAAGCCTTTGACCGACGCGAGAATCATGCGCGGATTGAGCGATTGAATTCGTGCCCATGTAAGCCCCATTCGATCGAGCGCACCGGGGGCGAAGTTCTCGACCAAAACGTCACAATGGCGCACAAGAGCTTCGAGCACTTTTCGGCCCGCCGGATTCTTGGCGTCGAGCGTAATCGAACGCTTGTTGTGGTTCAGCATGGTAAAGTAGAGGCTGTCCACGTCGGGAATGTCGCGTAATTGGCCGCGCGTGATATCGCCCACGCCCGGCCGTTCCACCTTGATCACGTCGGCGCCCAGCCAAGCGAGAAGTTGCGTGCATGTCGGGCCCGATTGCACATGGGTCATGTCGAGAATGCGAACGCCGTCGAGCGCTCGCTCGCCTTTGCCGCGCCGGGCTTTCACGACCTTTTCGCGCGAGGCGCGCGGCGCTTTAGCGACTTTGCGCGCCGCATTGTTTTTCGCCCGTGCTCGCACGACGGTTTTGGCGCGCATCTTTTTTGCGACCAGGCGCTTGGTGGTTGCGCTTCTCTTGGGCTTAGCGGAAGCCTTCGCTTTGGCCATGGGTTTCCTCTTGGAACGAGCTTATCGGCGTCGAGTCGAGAGGTACGGCGCATCAGGAATTTCCGGCGCAACCCCTACCCGCATCATTTGTACATTGTTTGATTCTTGGTGCCCGGCGCGTAGACATCGGGATCGACCCAGATGTTGATGAGTGCGGGTACCCCAGACTTGACCGCCTGCCGGCCGCGCTCGAGGGCGGCACGAATCTGGTTCGGATCGCGCACCTCCTCGCCGTATCCGCCAAGCATTTCGGCGAACTTCGAGAAAGGCACGTCACCAAGCTTGTTGCCCACATTGCCTCGGTTCTCGCCGTATTTCGCAATCTGTCCATACCTGATCTGGTTCATCGCCGAGTTGTTGCCGATGACACCCAGGAACGGCAGCTTGAAGCGAATGCAGGTTTCGAGATCGAAGCCCGTCATCGCGAATGCCCCATCGCCGAAGTAACAGAGTACTTCCTTGCCGGGATGCGCGAATTTGGCGGCCATGGCGAACGGCACGCCGACGCCGAGGGTGCCGAGTGGGCCGGGGTCCATCCAGTGACCCGGCTGGCGCGGCTGCACGGCCTGTGCGGTGATCGTAACGACGTCGCCGCCGTCGCCAATGTAGATTGTGTCCTCGGTCATGAACTCGTTGATTTCCCAGGCCACGCGATAGGGATTGATCGGTGTGGCGTCCGATTTGAAATCCTTCATGAATTTTTCGACACCCACGACCTCGCCCTTGGCCAGTTCGTCGAGCCAGGCCTTGCGACGCCTAGCGCCGTTGTCTGTGCGTCCCGTCGTCGCATCGGTCACTGCCTTCAAGATGACGCCGCAATCGCCGACCAGTCCGAGGTCGATGTCCCGATTCTTGCCGACGGTGCGGTAGTCGAGATCGATCTGTACGACCGTCGCGTTCGGGTTGAGGCGCCGCCCGTAGCCCATCCGGAAGTCGAAGGGTGTACCGACGATGATGATCAGATCGGCCTTATCGAAGGCAAAAGCACGCGTCTTCGAGAAGTGGTGTGGATCGCCCGGCGGCAGTGTCCCGCGTCCTGCACCGTTCATATAGGCAGGCACGTTGAGCTTGCGCACGAACTCGATCGCATCCTTGGCGGCCCTGCAGGTCCACACTTGCGAGCCGAGCAGGATGCAGGGGCGTTCGGACTTCACGACGAGGTCGGCAAGCTTTTGGATTTCGGCGGACTCGGGCATGAGGCGCGTCGAGGCGCGGTATTTGCCCGGCGCAGGAATTCGCGCCTTTGAAATTTCGATCTGCGCGTCGAGCACGTCGCGCGGAATTTCGAGAAATGCGGGGCCGGGTGCCCCGTTCATCGTCTCCCGGAAGGCCATGCTGACCATGTCCGCAATGCGCGCGGTCGACTGCACGCTCGAAGCGAACTTGGTGATCGGCTGCATGATGTCGACGTGGGGCAGGTCCTGAAGGCCACCCATCTTATGCTGGGTGAGGGCGCTCTGGCCGCCGATGAGGAGGAACGGACTTTCCGCGCGAAAGGCGTTGGCCACACCCGTAACGGCGTCCGTCGTGCCGGGACCTGCCGTCACCACGGCGCAGCCGGGCCGGCCGGTCATGCGGGCATAGCCATCGGCCGCGTGCGCCGCAACTTGCTCATGGCGCACGTCGATGATCTTTATCCCTTCATCGAGGCAGCCGTCGTAAATATCGATGATGTGGCCGCCACAGAGGGTAAAGATCACCTCGATCCCTTCGGCCTTGAGCGCCTTCGCGACGAGATGGCCGCCCGAGATCTTTTCGGCCGGCGACTGTGCCGTTGCAAGCTTCTTTGCTGCTTCCGCCATGGGCTTCCTCCGCTTTGCCGGTCGGTTCTTGCCGCTCGGCCTTTTCGTTTTGCTTACTCAGTCGAGATAGTGGACGTTCTTCTCCACGTGTGAGGCGAGGTCGAGCGTGTGCTTGCGAGCCAGCCCCTCCGCGAGTTCCGTATCCCGCGACTCGAGTGCCCGAATGATCGCAAGATGATCGATGATCGAGCGTTCCGCACGATGATCCTCATGGATCGTCTTGTGACGGATCGCGCGCATATGAATGAAGAGATTCTCCGCCATCTGGCAGAGGAGTTCGCAACGGCTCATGCGCAGGATCGCAGTATGGAATTTGATGTTCGTTTCGGAATACTCGTCAATGTGCGCGCTGATCCGGCCTCCTTCGAAGGTCGCGAACATCTGGCGTAACGTCGCGATCTCCTCGTCGCTCGCGCGTTCGGTGACGAGTCGTGCTGCCATGCCTTCGAGGGCGGCCCACACGGTAATCATCTCGAGAATTTCGCGCTTGGATTTGCGGACGACGAAAACCCCTTTGCGTGGTGCTGTACGAACGAGACCTTCTTGCTCGAGCCGAGCGATCGCCTCCCGGATCGGCGTGCGGCTGACGCCAAGTTCAAGCGAAAGTTGACGTTCGTCGAGCCGCGGCTCGCCGGGCTCGGCATAGATGTTCATTTGCGTGATTGCTTGCTTGAGCGCCTCGTAGATCTTGTCCTTGAGGACAAAATTAAGCTCGATCGGCTGCACCTTGAGCGTCGCACTTACCATTGCAGTCCCCTCTCATTGCGCGCCAAACGGTTGTGATCGAGGTATCGTTAGCAAAGAAGATCGCTACACCCCCGGGGCCGAATCTTTATTCTGGAATACATTATGCCAAGAGGCCTGCATGTGCAAGCGGCGTAAGGCGCCAGAAGGTCGCTATGGCGAGTTGGGGGCATAGAACGACCGCTTGAGAGCCTATGATGCCGCCGCGTTGCCCCGCTCGCTAATTTGGCATACTTTATTCCAGTCCTTGATGCGCGTCGCGAGGCGCAGCTATAAGGTGCAAGCCGATGGGCGTCGCCTGATGCCGGCGAATGACGGTTGCGTATCGAAGTAACCTGATCCTTGCGGTGCGGCTGAGGTTTGATCACGCGAACCATACGCGCTTAAGAAAAGAAGACGAAGGTCGAGGAAGATGCCCGAAGAAAATCAGCAAGTTCGGAAATACGCCCACCCGGGAAGCGGGCGGCGCGGTGCCAAGGCCTTCCCGAAGGGCCGGCAAGTCGACCCCACCGCCCTGAAGGACGTTCGCACGCTACTCGCGGATCGTCCCCGTCAACGCGATTTGCTGATCGAATATCTGCACCTGATCCAGGACGAATTCCACCATTTGAGCGCGCGCCATCTCGCGGCCTTGGCGGCGGAGATGCAGCTTGCCCAAGCAGAGGTCTATGAGGTCGCGACGTTCTACGCACATTTCGATGTCGTGCTCGAGGACGAAACGCCGCCGCCCGCACTTACCGTCCGCGTCTGCGACAGCGTGAGCTGCGAACTCATGGGTGCCAAGAAACTCCTCGCCGAGTTGCCCAAGGCTGTCGGCCGCGATGTGCGCGTCATCCGCGCCCCGTGCATGGGCCACTGCGATACCGCACCCGTCGCCGAAATTGGCCATCGACATTTCGATCGGGCAAGTGTGGAAGAGCTCGTGAAGGCGGTTCGGGCGAAGAACACTCATCCCGCGATCCCTGCTTATCGCGATCTCGAGGCCTACCGGGCCGACGGCGGTTACAAGCTTCTCGATGAGTGCCGCAACGGCCGGCGTACAGTCGAAGAGGTTGTCAAACTGATCGACAGTGCCGGCCTGCGCGGTCTCGGTGGCGCTGGATTTCCGACGAGCCGAAAATGGGGGTTCGTCCGGAACAATTCAGGTCCTCGTCTTATGGCCGTCAACGCCGATGAGGGCGAGCCTGGGACCTTCAAGGACCGTTGGTATCTGGAACGCGACCCGCACCGTTGCCTTGAAGGCGCGTTGATCGCCGCTTGGGGCATCGATGCCGCCGAGGTCTACATCTATCTACGAGACGAGTATCCGCCGATCCGAATATTGCTCACCAAAGAGATCGCGAAACTGGACGACGCGGGCATCACAGGTGGCGTGAAGCTCCACCTGCGGCGAGGTGCAGGTGCTTACATATGTGGCGAGGAGTCGGCGATGCTCGACAGCATCGAAGGCAAGCGCGGATTGCCGCGTCACAAACCACCCTACCCCGCCGAGGTCGGCCTATTCGGCCGCCCGACCCTCATCCATAACGTCGAGACGCTTCATTGGATACGTGACATCGTCGAGAAGGGCCCCGCTTGGTTTACCGGCCAAGGCCGGAATGGCCGCAAGGGCGTGCGAAGCTTCTCGGTGTCCGGTCGCGTCAAGAACCCGGGCATGAAACTTGCCCCTGCCGGCATTACCGTGCGGGAGCTGATCGATGAATATTGCGGCGGCATGGCGGAAGGCCACAAGTTCAAGGGCTACCTGCCCGGTGGCGCTTCGGGTGGAATCTTGCCCGCCTCGATGGACAATCTACCCCTCGATTTCGGCACGCTCGAGGCCCATGGATGCTTCATAGGTTCGGCTGCGATCATCGTTCTTTCGGATAAGGACGACATCAAGGCGGTTGCTCTTAACCTCATGCGTTTTTTCGAGGACGAAAGCTGCGGTCAGTGCACGCCGTGCCGGGTCGGCACGGAAAAAGCTGTCAAGCTTATGGAGCGGCCCGTGTGGGATGAGAAACTACTGGACGAACTGTCCGCCACCATGCGCGATGCTTCGATCTGCGGCCTTGGCCAGGCAGCACCCAATCCACTGATGAGCGTGTTCAAGTATTTCCGCGAGGACCTGCGATGAGCGACAAAATAAAGTTCACTCTGGACGGGCGGGAGGTCGAGGCCGCTCCCGGTGAGACGATCTGGCAGGCTGCGAACCGCCTCGGCAACGAGATTCCTCATCTCTGCTGGCAGCCCTACCCCGACTATCGCGCCGACGGTAATTGCAGGGCGTGCATGGTCGAGGTCGAGGGAGAGCGCGTGCTCGCCGCATCCTGTATTCGCAAACCGACATCCGGCATGAAGGTCCGGGCGGTTTCGGAGCGAGCGAAGGCCGCGCGCAAGATGGTCATGGAACTCCTCGTTGCCGATCAGCCGACGAAGGAAGTCGCACACGATCCAAAGTCGGAATTCTGGCGCTGGGCGGACTCCTTCGGTATCGAAATTTCGCGCTTTCCGCGGCGGGAGAGCCCGAAGCTCGACGCGAGCCACCCCGCGATGCGCGTCAACCTCGACGCTTGCATTCACTGCAATTTGTGTGTCCGCGCCTGCCGGGAGATTCAGGTCAACGACGTGATTGGAATGGCGCGGCGAGGCCACAACGCCAAAATCGTGTTCGACTTCGACGACCCGATGGGTGCGAGCACCTGTGTTGCGTGCGGTGAATGCGTGCAGGCCTGCCCCACGGGGGCGCTCATGCCGGCGACTGTCCTCGACGCACGACAGCGGCTGGCCAAGGAGGCTGACCGGGAGGTTGAGAGCGTGTGCCCCTATTGCGGGGTCGGTTGCCAGATCACCTTCAAGATCAAGGACGACAAGCTCCTGTATGCGGAGGGCAAGTCGGGACCCTCCAATCATGCCCGGCTTTGCGTCAAGGGCCGCTTTGGTTTTGATTACGTTCACCATCCCCATCGCTTGACGAAGCCGCTTGTCCGTAAACCGGGTGTACCAAAGCATAGCGACGATCAGGTCGACCCCGCGAACCCTTGGACGCATTTTCGCGAAGCAAGCTGGGACGAGGCGCTGGCACTTGCGGCAGGTGGGCTCAAACGCATTCGCGACGAACATGGCAAGAAATCGCTTGCCGGATTTGGCTCGGCGAAGGGTTCGAACGAGGAAGCGTATCTTTTCCAAAAGCTCGTGCGCACGGGTTTCGGATCGAACAACGTCGACCACTGCACGCGGCTTTGCCACGCCTCGTCGGTCGCGGCACTCATGGAGGGAATCGGTTCGGGTGCGGTCACCGCGACCTTCAACGAGTGCGAAAATTCCGATGTCATCATCGTGATCGGCGCCAATCC
>DASPOR010000171.1 GCA_035625915.1 Alphaproteobacteria bacterium
AGCGCTGGCGCAATGCCTCAACAGTCGCCTTCTGAGAACCCGGACTTAATTCAGCCGCGGAAAACAAAGCCGCGTAATGTCGAGCCAATGGCAGCACCCGGGGGCGGACTGCCGGCCCACGCCAACGCCTGACAAGGCATAATTGAGCGGAGGCTGGATGCCGCGATTTTGCAGCGCTTATTGGGGAAATATTGGGGAAATCCGATGACTGACGCGCAGTTAAGCATCTAGCTCATTGAAATCATTGGCGTCCCCACGGGGATTCGAACCCCGGTTTGAGCCGTGAGAGGGCTCCGTCCTAGGCCTCTAGACGATGGGGACAACACAGAGCCGCCTTGATACACCGCGTTGTCACCGGATTCAACCGCGGGAAGGCAGCGCTCAACCGATTTCCCAGATCCCGCTCGGCGTCCTTCGCCGGCCGATGGGTGATGGCCTTAACACCGGTCACGCGCGCCTGCGCGTCCCTGTATTGGCGTGGCGCCGAAGGGAGGCGATCAAGCCGTCGACGTCCTCAGGCTTGGTATTGAATGCCGTTACGAGGCGGCAATGCTCATCCGTTTCGCCGACCCGACGATAGAAGAAAAATCCATCGGCGAATGCGCCCTCTATCGCGGCACCCGGAATCCGCGCGAAGATCTCGTTCGCCTCCACGGGATAGACGAGTTCCACGCCGGGAATCGTCTGCAGCTGGCCAGAGAGTCGCTTTGCCATTGCGTTTGCGTGACACGCGTGTCTCAGCCAGAGCCCGTCCTTGCAATAAGCCTCGAGCTGCGCCGAGACGAACCGCATTTTCGAGAAAAGATGGGCGCCGCGCTTACGACGGTAGCCGAAACTCTCCGCAAGCTTCGGCTCGAAGAACACGACCGCCTCAGCGCCAATGGCCCCATTCTTTGTGGCGCCGAATGACAGAGCGTCGACGCCGGCGCGCCAAGTGAGTTCGGCCGGCGTGGAGCCAAGCGCGACAATCGCATTCGCAAATCGCGCGCCGTCCATGTGCACGTAAAGCCCGTGCGCGTGTGCGCAAGCCGCGAGCGCGCTTACTTCATCGACCCTATAAAGCGTGCCGACCTCGGTTTCGTTCGTCAGGCTCAGGGCGGAAGGCTGCACGTGGTGAACGTTTCCCTTTCCCGAATTTGCGAGCGCATGTTCAAGTGCCGCCACGGTGATTTTACCGTTCTCGCCCGCAATCGGGATGAGCTTGGCGCCGCCGGTATAGAATTCAGGCGCCCCACACTCGTCCGTATTTATATGCGACGCCGGATGGCAATACACGGCGCCATAGGGCGGGGTCATGGTCGCGAGTGCCAGCGAGTTCGCAGCACTGCCTGTTGCAACCGGAAAGGAGATGACCTCGCGTTCGAAAAGCTCGTTGAACACCCCTTCGAGGCGACGCGTGATCGGGTCGTCGCCATAAGGCATCGCGGCACCCTCATTCGCTGCGGCGATTGCCGCCAAAATCTCCTGAGACGCGCCCGTGACGTTGTCGCTCGCGAAATTCATTGTGCCCTCGTCTCCCGATCGTCAATTCAGACAATGCCCCGAGCAGCCCGTCGCTTCCGCGCGGCCCCGAAAACTGCGCACCCTAGCATTTGACCGTCGCCCGAGAAAGCGTTGTGCAACGCATGCGTCCTCAACGCGGATGCCACCAAAATGCTAGGAACTTCAAATCCGCCACACTATGGCCGACCTTCCCTACGGCAGGCCGCCGACCATTGCGATCGCTCGAGCGACGTTTCTTAGGGCCTCGGCTTCAATTCAATCGTGCCGACAAGGGCACCATTTGTCAGGTCGACGACGAGAACGCGCTCCCCGCCGCTTACAAGCTCGACTTCGACGACAAGCCGCCTGTCCGCCGTCATCGTGCGGACGATCCGGGCCCCCGGTGGAAGCTCGATGCTGATCGGGCCATAAGGACCTTTGATCGGCGACACCGCACCCGATTGCGCGGAAACGCTTGCTTCTGGCCGCGCTGCCGTCTCAGGCGATGTTGCGCGCTTCACAATTGTGTAGCCGACCAGCGCTATCCCAGCGATGATGAGGACACCCATGACGATGACCAAAGCCTTGAGCGCGCGCATTCTTGGACCCCGCCTTTCTTCCGCCGCGACACGGCGCTAGGACATAGCTGCGATGCGGCAGGCCGTCAAACATCATCCCGCGGGCGTCGCGAACCCGCCGGGTCGTGCTTCTCAGTACATTGCTGATGCAGCGATCGAAGACGCCGGGAGACGTCTCGATGCTTTCCTAGCTAAGGCGATACCCGATCTCTCCCGTTCGCGGATTAGGCGGCTCATCGAAGCTGGCCAAGTGCGCACAAATGAAACGCCGCTTTTCGACCCAGCACTCAAGGTCAAGGCCGGTCAAAATTTCGCCATAGTTGTACCCGAGAGTACGGACACCCCCGTCGAGGCACAGAGCCTCGCGTTAGACATCATCTATGAGGACAAGCACCTTCTTGTGATCGACAAGCCTGCTGGACTCGTGGTCCATCCGGCAGCCGGAAATCCCGACCGAACGCTTGTGAATGCGCTCCTCGCCCATTGCGCTGGGGGGCTTTCGGGTATCGGTGGGGTGAAGCGGCCGGGGATCGTTCATCGCCTCGACAAGGACACGAGCGGACTCATGGTTGTTGCCAAGACCGACGCTGCCCACGCTGGACTTACCGCCCAATTCGCGGCCCGCAAGGTGGCGCGCGCATATCGCGCCCTTGTCTGGGGCGTTCCGCGGCAATGCCAGGGTGAGATCGTGGGTAATATCGGCCGAAGTACGCGCGATCGAAAAAAAATGGCCGTCTTGCGCCGTGGCGGCAAGCCAGCGTTGACTCGTTATCGCGTGCTGGCGAATTACGGGAATCTCGCGAGTCACGTGGAATGCCAGCTCGCGACGGGGCGAACCCATCAGATCAGGGTGCATATGGCCTCGATCGGCCACCCGGTGATGGGCGACCCCGTCTATGGCAAGCTCACGGCGGCGCGGCGGGACGCATTGCCGCCTGCTGTTCGAGCTGCACTCGATGCGCTTGGCAGACAAGCACTCGACGCATATCGCCTTGGGTTTGCGCATCCTATAAGCCATGAAAACATTTCCTTTGAGAAGAAATTACCAAGAGATTTCAAAATATTAAAGTGTTCCCTTGAAAAGATATAAAGAATTTTCGGTTGCCTGTGCTAGATTGGCGAGCAGTTCGATTGGCCGGTAATTGACGCAATTGCACGCTAGAGGACGCCGCACGCCTTAAAGGAAATTGGCTCTGTACGCGTACTCTTATAGCAAGACGGTCGCAAAACAGCGGGTAATTTGAGGGAAGGGGTCAGAATGGCTGCGACGACGTTACCGAGTGTCGGCACACTTAGTCCCGAAGGAAATCTCAGCCGTTATCTCCAGGAGATTCGGCGTTTCCCCATGCTCCACGCGGACGAAGAGTACATGCTTGCCAAGCGCTGGCGCGAGCACAACGACGTCGAGGCGGCGCACCGTCTTGTAACAAGCCACTTGCGCCTCGTCGCTAAGATCGCGATGGGCTATCGGGGCTACGGTTTGCCGCTTGCGGAGCTTATCTCGGAGGGCAATGTCGGCCTGATGCAGGCCGTAAAGCGCTTCGAGCCGGATCGCGGCTTTCGCATGGCGACATACGCCATGTGGTGGATCCGTGCCGCGATCCAGGAATATATCCTGCACTCTTGGTCGCTCGTTAAGATGGGAACGACGGCTGCCCAGAAGAAGCTCTTCTTCAATCTGCGCCGGCTCAAGGGCCAACTTGCGGCAATCGATGAGGGTGACCTCAGCCCGGAAAACGTCAAGAAGATCGCAACCGATCTCGACGTTCCCGAGCAGGACGTCATCCAAATGAATCGCCGCCTCGCAAGCCCCGATCATTCGCTGAACGCACCCGTGCGCGAAGACGGCGATGGCGAATGGCAGGATTGGCTCGTCGACGAAGACGACAACCAGGAAGTCAAATTGGCCGAAGCGCAGGAGATGGGCAACCGCCGCCGTCTTCTTGAGGCAGCGCTCAAGTCGCTAAATCCGCGCGAGCGCAAGATCCTCGTGGAGCGCCGGTTGAAAGACAATCCCACGACGCTCGAGGATCTCTCCCAGGAATACGGCATTTCCCGCGAGCGCGTGCGGCAAATCGAAGTGCGCGCCTTCGAAAAGCTCCAGAAGGCTATGAAGAACCTTGCGATCGAGCAGAAGATCGGCGGCTAATTCCGTTCTCCCTCGCTTTCGACGCCACGGCCGCGTTCGTCGCTTACCCACGCCCTTCGCAGCAATCACCCCTTTGCATCGGCGGACACATAACGGACCCGTAGGAGCAGAACACGCAGCAATCGCCTGGCTTCGGCCGTAGCAGTCCGTTGCAGTAGGCGCATTCATAAAAGTAGAGACATGCGTCGAGCGGCATGCTCTCCGATTTGCGGAAACCGCAGTTCGGGCAAGTGATGATGGATTCGGTGACGACCATGACAAGACCCGCGTTTCCCCCATCATAGAATGCCAATCATGCAAGTCGATAGCGCGCGATGTTCGCGCGCAAGCAACGGATAGCCGCGCACGCGCACCTACCGCTACTATCGTCTCATTCGGATAAAAGCGAGGGACGATCATGCTGCGGTTATACGACTATTTGCCTTCTCAGAATGCCTGGAAGGTTCGACTCCTCCTCAATCACCTCGGCCTTCAATACGAGCGCACGTTCGTCTCGATTTTCGAGGGCGAATCCCGCGCCGAGGCATTTCTCCAGAAAAATCCGGTCGGTGCCGTGCCCGTACTCGAGGTAGTACCTCAGCGCTTCATCGCCGAATCGAACGCCATTCTCTGCTATCTCGCCGAAGGCACGCCCTATTTGTCCAATGAGAGGTTCGAGCGCGCGAAGGTCATGCAGTGGCTTTTCTTCGAACAAAGCTACGTCGAGCCGCAGATCGGTTCCTTGCGCTATTGGACGCTTACGGGAAAGCTTGGCCGGCGCTCGCCAGAAGAGTTGGCGGGCAAGCGCGCCTACGGTATGCGAGCGCTCGCGGCCCTCGAACGCCAGCTTGCGGCGACCGATTTCCTATCCGGCGGACGTTATTCGATTGCCGACATGGCGGTCTTTGCTTATGCCGCTCTTGCGGAGGACGCTGGCTTCGACCTTGCCCCCTTCGCTGCCTTTCGTGCGTGGATCGCCCGCGTGCGCGCGCAACCGGGATTCCTTGCCGAGACGCACCCTTACTCGATCGATCCGAATTCGGCGAAGGAGCTCGGCTAGCTCTTAGTCCTCAAAAGGATCGCGCACGAGGATCGTGTCGGCTCGCTCAGGGCTGGTCGAGAGTAAGGCTACAGGCGCCTCGATAAGCTCCTCGATGCGGCGAATGTACTTGATGGCGGCCGCCGGCAGCTGGACCCAAGAACGCGCGCCATGCGTACTCTCGGTCCAACCTTCGATGGTTTCGTAGATTGGCTCGATGGTTTGCTGCGTGGAGAGCTGCGGTGGCAAGCGGTCGTAAGTCGTATTACCAGAGCGATAACCGACACAGACCTTGATCGCCTCGAACCCGTCGAGCACATCGAGTTTGGTGAGCGCAATTCCGTCGATGCCAGCGACGCGAAGCGCCTGCCGCACCATTACCGCATCGAACCAGCCGCAGCGTCGCTTGCGGCCGGTGACGACGCCGAATTCCTTGCCGCGCTGGCCGAGTAGCTCGCCGACTTCATTGACTTGCTCCGTCGGAAACGGCCCGCTGCCCACGCGCGTCGTGTAAGCCTTGGTGATCCCGAGCACGTAGTCGACCGCACCCGGCCCCATACCAGAACCTGTCGCTGCCTGGCCCGCAACCGTGTTCGAAGACGTTACGTAGGGATATGTGCCGTGGTCGACATCGAGCATGATGCCTTGAGCGCCCTCGAAAAGGATCCGCTTGCCCTCGCGCCGAAATTGATCGAGCCGGCGCCACACAGGATCGGCAAAGGGAAGAACCTTGGGCGCTATGTCGAGGAGTTCCGCGCGCAAGCCTTCGCGTTCGACCTCGGCAGCGCCGAGGCCCCGCCGCAGCGCGTTGTGGTGCATAAGCATCTCGTCGAGCCGCAAGTCGAGCGTTCCGACATCGGCAAGATCGCAGACACGTATGGCGCGCCTCGCAACCTTGTCCTCGTAGGCGGGACCGATACCGCGCCCTGTCGTGCCGATCCTGGCGCTGCCGCGCATCTCCTCGCGGAGCTTATCGATTTCGCGATGAAGCGGGAGTATCAAGGGTGCTGTCTCGGCAAGACGCAGAATATCGGGCGTGACTCGCACGCCCTGCTTACCGAGCGTTGCAATCTCGGCTACGAGCGCCCACGGATCGATGACGACGCCATTGCCGATGACCGAAAGCTTGCCGCGCACCACGCCCGAGGGCAGCAAGCTAAGCTTATACGTAGTACCGTCTACGACGAGCGTATGACCGGCGTTATGTCCGCCCTGAAAGCGAACCACCATATCGGCACGCTCGGAAAGCCAGTCGACGATCTTGCCTTTGCCCTCGTCGCCCCACTGGGCGCCGACCACGGCCACATTCGCCATTGACGAACCCCTTTCGTATTTCTATTCGATCGCGACGATCGCACCATCCTGCCAGACATGCGTACAGGCGAGCCGCCGTCCTTCCGTGCGCGGATCCGCCACGGCGTCGAGCCCTGCGAGCGTTATCCATCCATCGGCGCGCGCGCGCTCCCTCGCCTCAGCCGGCGTGCCGAGGGGCAAGAAGAGACGACGGCCTGTTTTCGGCTCGCCGACTGCGCGCACGACCGTGTCGAGGAAGAGGGTAAATCCCGTCGCGGGTTCGACCGCACCGTTGCCGGCAACGTATCGTCCGCCGCGACCGAGCTCCCCGCGTACCCCGCGTGCGAAGATCGTGAACGAAACGCCAGTCTGGTACTCGAAGCCGCGATACTCGACCGGATCGATCGTGATCGCCAAACTGGGCCGAGCCTTGCAGACGATTTTGGCGACGTCGCCCAGTCGTTTAGCATCCGCGGCGGCGTCCGGCGGGAGATCGATGGCGGCGAGTGCATCGAGCGCCACGGCGGCATTCCCGCCAGTGTTGAGAAGTGCCGCGCACAATGCGGAGGCAGGGCCACCGACGCCGGCGACCTCCGCCGCGTCCTTGCGATCGAGGGCGGCGCGCAGACGCGCCGTTTCAAGCGGTCCGCAGCCCATGTTTTTGCAGAGCGTCTGGATCAAAGTCGGCGAGTTGAGATCGACGGAGAGCCGCGTGACGCCGATGCCGCCTAGCGCCTCAGCCGCTAGCAAGACGGCCTCCGCGTCAGCTTCGGCGGACGCCGATCCGATCAGCTCAGCACCCACTTGGACGAATTGGCGTTCGGGTCGAAGTTGACTTCCCCTCACGCGCAGCACATCGCCGGCATAGGACAGCCGCAAGGGACGCGGCGCCGTGGCAAGGCGCGTCGTCGCCAGACGCGCGATTTGGGGCGTCATGTCGGCGCGCACGCCCATCATACGCTGGCTGACCGGGTCCATCATGCGGAAGGTGTCGGCCGCCATCGCCGCACCGGGTCCCGACAGCAAGCCCTCCTCGAACTCGACGAGCGGCGGTTTCACGAGTTCATAGCCGTGTGCTGCAAGCGTAGCGAGCAGACGTTGGATCAGCCGCGCCTCATGGTCGGCGTCGGGCGGTAGTAAATCCTGCAACCCAGCCGGCAATAGCGCGCTTTTGGCGTGGTCATTCATGCGATGGGCCGCATCTCCTGGCGTCGGCGCCTATAGGGACGCCCGTTCGGGCACGTTCCTACCGGCTTTGCCGTGCGAGGGCAAACGGAAATCGAGGACGGGCGAAGGCCACGATGACCAAGTACCGCTCTCAGAAGGTCAAGGCTCTCGCCTTGATCGTGTGAGGCAAGCCGCAAATCTTATCGATGACGTCGAACGTCAGCGGTTGATCGACCTGGACGAGTGCGATGGCATCGCCACCGGGTGCGGAGCGTCCAAGATGGAAGGTTGCGATGTTGATGCCCGACTCCGCCAATGCCGTTCCCAAACTTCCAATGAAGCCTGGCTTGTCCCGGTTTCGGGTGTAGAGCATGTGCTTGCCGAGTTCGGCGTCGATCGGAATATCTTGGATTCGCACGAGGCGCGGGCGCTTTCCGCCGAAAATGGTTCCGGCGAGGGAGCGCTCGCGGTCCTCGCTGTCGACCGTGAGTACGATCAGCGTCTGGTAATCCGATGTAGCTTCATTCTTCTGCTCGCGCACTTGAACGCCGCGTTCGCGCGCAATTTGCGGTGCATTGACCATGTTTACGGTCTCGAGCGAGCGCTTGAACAGGCCCTGGAGGATCACCGCCGTCAAGGGGCGCGTGTCAAGCTCCGCCACATGGCCGGCATATTGCACCGTGATCGCCTTGGGTGCGGTATCGGAAAGCTGCCCGAGAAAGTTGCCAAGCTGCTCGGCGAGCTGCATGTAGGGCTTGAGTATCGGCGCCTGCTCCGGGCTGATGGAAGGCGTGTTCACCGAGTTGACGATGGCGCCGGTCAGAAGGAAGTCCGAGATTTGCTCCGCCACCTGAAGGGCGACATTTTCCTGTGCCTCTTCGGTCGATGCGCCGAGATGGGGTGTTGCCACGAAATTCTCGTGCCCGAAGAGGACGTTCTCTTTTGCCGGCTCGACCTCATAGACGTCGAATGCCGCGCCCGCCACCTGGCCCGCGTCAAGTGCTTCGCGAAGTGCCGCCTCATCGACCAAACCGCCACGCGCGCAATTGACGATGCGAACGCCTTTTTTCATGAGCTTGAGAGTGTCTCGGTTAATCAGGTTACGAGTCTCATTGGTGAGCGGGACATGCAGCGTGATCACATCGGCGCGCCTGAAAAGTGTTTCGAGCTCGACCCTTTCGACGCTCAAGGAGGCGGCACGCTCCGGCAACAGGAACGGATCGAACGCGATCACCTTCATATGGAGTGCCCGCGCACGCTCGGCGACGATCGAGCCGATGTTACCGCAACCGACGATACCCAGGGTCTTGTTGGTGAGCTCGACACCCATAAAGCGGTTCTTCTCCCACCGTCCCGCCTGGGTCGAGCGGTCGGCTTGAGGGATCTGGCGGGCGAGCGCAAACATCATCGCGATGGCGTGCTCGGCGGTGGTGATCGCATTACCGAAGGGCGTGTTCATCACCACAACACCCCGGGAAGTGGCGGCCGCCAAGTCAACGTTGTCGACGCCGATGCCCGCCCGCCCGACGACTTTAAGGTTGCGGGCCGCTTCAAGTACCGACGCCGTCACCTTGGTCGCAGAGCGGATTGCGAGGCCATCGTAACCGTCGATCACGCCGATCAGCTCGGGCTCCTTGAGGCCAACCTTCACGTCCGCCTCGATGCCGCGTTGCTTGAAAACATCCACAGCCCGAGGACTGAGATTGTCTGCGACAAGGACTTTCGTCATATCATGGCTCGCACTATTGGACGCGTTCGGTCCCTGGTGGCGCTGTCTACGCGGCGGCGACGGACTCACCGAGCACTCTCTCGTAGGCCCAATCGAGCCACGGGAAAAGCGCTTCCAGATCTCGGCGCTCGATGGTGGCTCCGGCCCAAATCCGCAGTCCCGGCGGGGCATCGCGATAGGCATTGATGTCGAAGGCCACGCTCTCGATTTCCAGGAGGTCGGCAAGCTTTTTTGCGAGTGCGGACCGCGTATCCACTGGGAGTTGCGCCACTTGAGCATCGGCAAATTCGAGACAGACCGAGGTGCAGGAGCGAGTCCTCGCGTCCTTCGCCAGAAAGTCGACCCACGGCGTGCGATCGACCCATTCAGCGATCGCCGCCAAATTGCCTTCCGAACGCGCGATCAATGCCTTGAGCCCACCCACACCTTCGGCCCATCTGAGGCCGTCAAGCGCATCCTCGACGCACAGCATCGAGGGTGTATTGATCGTCTCACCCTTGAAAACGCCGTCGATCGTCTTCCCACCCTTGGTCAAGCGGAAGATCTTAGGGATCGGCCATGCGGGCTCGTAGCTCTCGAGCCGCTCGACAGCGCGCGGCGACAGGATAAGAACGCCATGCTGGGCTTCCCCACCCAGGACCTTCTGCCAGGAGTAGGTGACGACATCGAGCTTCGGCCAGGGAAGGTCCATCGCGAAAGCGGCCGACGTTGCATCGCAGATCGTAAGGCCGGCGCGGTTCGAGTCGATCCAGTCGCCATTCGGCACGCGTACGCCGGAGGTGGTGCCGTTCCATGTGAAGACGACATCGCGCGAGAAATCTACTCGGCCGAGATCGGGAATTTTGCCGTAAGGAGCCTCGAAAATCCGAACGTCCTTGAGCTTAAGCTCCTTGACCACATCGGAGGCCCAGCCTTTTCCAAAACTCTCCCAGGCCAGCACATCCACACCGCGAGCACCCAGGAGCGACCAAAGCGCCATTTCGACCGCTCCCGTATCGGAGGCCGGCACGATACCCACCCGATACTCGGCCGGCACGCCCAAGATCGCGCGGCTCAACGCGACGACCTCGGCGATTCGCCCCTTTCCAGCCTTCGAACGATGAGAGCGGCCTATACAGGCGTCGGCGAGAGCGCTAGGCGACCAGCCAGGATGCTTCGCGCAAGGGCCTGACGAGAAATGGGCAGTGCCCGGCCGCTTCGTGGGTTTCATGCTGTGATTCCTGGTCGTTGAGAACAGCGGGCCTGCGACGGACCGCAGAGTCTATGAAATTATGCTGCAGTGCGTCAATAAAGCGTAAATCGCGCGATGCCGAAGGCTTCTTCGATCCACCAGCATCAGCCACCGCTTGGGAATTCCGCGCGGCCGCGGCGACAGGATCAAGGATCTCTCACACAATATGGTAATACCAAGCCATGAAAAACGAGAACACGAGCCATTGAATGACGATGAGCGGCAATCCGGCCGTAATAAAATCGACGAAGCGATAATGCCCGGGCCCCATCACGAGAAGTGTTGCCGGATGGGCGACAGGCGAGGCCATCGCAGAGTTGGTCGCAAAAGCGACCGCGATGCCGAAGATCACCGGCTCGATGCCAACCTGTCGCGCAATCGATGCGGCGATCGGCGTGAAGATCACCGCGGCCGCCTTGCTGTTGATGAGATTGGAAATGATCGCGAGAAACAGGAAGAATATCGACAATGCCGCGGCGGGACTCACGCCGTGAAATGCCGTCGAAAAGATTCCTGACAGGTATTGGGCGCCCCCCGTCTCTTCCAATGCAACACCGAGTCCCAATGCGGCGGCAATCGTCATAATGATCGAGCTGTCGATCACGCGCGCCGCTTGCTTGAGCGTGAGGATGCGCGTGAGCAACATGGCAAGCGCGCCCGCCAGCGCTCCAAGAGCGGTCGGAACGATCTCCATCGAAACGAGGAGAACAACGGCGAGGAAAATCAGACCCGCTTGCCAGCGCAGGCGAATCGACGGCAATTCGGTCGTCGACCACTCCATCAGCACCACGTCGCGACTGTCGCGCAACGCGTCGACATCTTCCTTACGGCCTTGAATCAGCAGCACGTCGCCCGCATCAAGTCGGATTTCGGTCATGCGCGCGAGAATCATGCGCGAGCGGCGCTGAATTCCGAGCACGATGCAGTGATACCGATACCGAAACCCGATCTCCTCGAGGTTCTGCCCGATCATGCTCGAGCCGGGAGTCACCATGACCTCGACGAGGACGCGCTCTCCACTCCGCCACCGCTCCTCCCGCTCCTCGTCCATCTCGCCGCCGTCCAGCGTTGTCTCCAGCAGGCCGGGATCGAGCTTGACCGCCTCGACAAGCGCATTGCGCGTCGCCGCTACGACGAGAAGGTCACCGGGCCGAAAGGACAGATTTTCGAACGGCGCCACATAGGCATGCTCACCGCGCTGAACCATTCGCACGGTCATATCCGGCAAGCCCGAGAAATAACCGGCGACCGCACTATGACCGACGAGGTTCGATTCCTCGGAAATGACGATTTGCGCGATGAATTGTTTTCCGCCGCTGCCGCCAATGATCGCACCCGCCATCCCGATGCGGTCGGGCAAAAGTCGCGGGCAGATGAGAAGCGCATAGAGAAAACCCGTACCCGCCAGGACAAGGCCAGGCACGGTGAATTCGAAAAAGCCGATCGCGCGCTCGCCAATCTCGACGAGCGTGCCGGAAACGAGGAGATTTGTGCTGGCGCCAATGAGCGTGATCTTGCCGCCCATCACGACCGCGAATCCGAGCGGGATCATGAGATGGCTCGGCGACTGGCCGAGTCTGCGCGCGAGCGACTGCATAATCGGAATAAAGATCACCACGACAGGAACGTTGTTGAGCACACTCGCCAAGAGCATCGCGGTCAGCATCGTGAGCGCCATGGATAGCATCGGCCGTCCCGCGCCCATGCGGAAGACAACCTGCGCGGTTCGATCGAGCAGCCCCGTGCGCACGATTCCCTCACCCACCACCACGAGGCCGAGGACGGTCATCAATGCCGGATTACCGAATCCTTCGAGGAGCCGCGTCGCCGTCAGCCGCTTGTGGCCGGCAGCGTCGACGACGGGAAAGAATTGGAAGAAGAGCAAAAGCGCGCAGATTATGGCGAGCGAGGTTACCTCGATCGGCGTCTTTTCCCACGTGTAAAGAACAAGTGCGGCAAGGATAAGGAACAGCGTCACCCACATCGCGATATTCGAATCAACCACCATCATTGCCGAAGCCTGCCATCGCAAGGGTTATTAAATCGTGCGAATTCTTGACGCGATTGGGTGTGCAGACAAGCCCGCCATGCGGGCGGACAATATCACGGGACGGACACTAATGATACCTGGACACCCTTGACCCAACGCGCCGCTCCAGTCACCTTCCGGCCTGGCGAAGCCGGGAAGGGTGGAATTGAAAAGGAGGAGGAACGTATGCCGATTGTCGTTTACGATCTGGCCGGCGAGGACGACCGGCGGTTCAGCCCATTTTGCTGGCGCACGCGAATGGCGCTCGCTCACAAAGGGCTCGCCGCCGATTTCACGCCATGGCACTTTACTGAAAAAGATAAGATCGCTTTTACGGGACAGGGCCGTGTACCGGTGATGGTGGACGACGGAAAGGTGATCTTCGATTCGTGGTCCATCGCCTGTTACCTTGAAGATCGATATGCGGATCGGCCGTCGCTTTTCAACGGCGATGTCGGCCGCGCCCTGTCGCGGTTCGTTCAGCATTTTGTCGATAGCACAGCACAGCCTGGACTGGCGCGCCTGATCATCGCCGACGTGCATCGCCACCTCGTCCCGCAAGATCGGGACTATTTCCGCAAGAGCCGGGAGGAGCGCTTCGGGGCAAGGCTTGAGGACATTCAGGCGGGTCGCGACCAAAATCTCGCCGGATGGCGAGCCATGCTCGAGCCCGTGCGCTTGCAGCTCCGCGAGCGGACCTTCATGGCGGGTGAGGCCCCAAGCTATGCGGATTATATCGTCTTCGGCATGTTTGTCTGGGCACGTGGCATCAGTCCTTTCGTCCTCCTCGATCGAGACGATCCACTATTCCAGTGGCGAGATCGCATGATGGCCCTTCACGGCGGCCTTGCATCGCGCATGCCGGGCTACTCGCTTGCCGCCTGACGCATAAGTGTGAAATCAGCGCGGACGGCGCTTCAACAGGTGCGGGCAAGTATAACTCAAGACCGCTTCGTTACTTTGATTGTAGGTCGTGGCGCGCACTGTGAGTATGCCACGGTCCTGCTTCGATTGGGATGCTCGAGCGTCGACGATCTCGACCACGACCCGGAGCGTGTCGCCCGGGCGTACCGGTTTCAGGAACTTCACTTCCTCAAATCCGGGGCCGCCGAGATTGGCATCCCCAAGCGCGCCCGTCTGCATGAACAGGCGGAAACTCATCGCAAGCGTGAGAAACCCGCTGGCGATGATGCCACCATAAATCGAATCCTTGGCCGCGACAGAGTCGAGATGAAAGGGCTGAGGATCGTAGCGAAGTGCAAAGTCGATCATATGACTTTCGGTAAGCGTAGCGCCGGCGGTTTCAATCCGCTCGCCCACCTTGAAATCTTCGAAGTATCGTTTCGCCAAGCCTGAAACCCTCGCAATGAGCAGTTGGTGCGGTGTGTCCCCGAAAGGCTTGTGGCGCACCCTAACGCAAAGCGGGCGGCAGCGAAAGTCGCTGCCGCCCGCCTTTTTTCGGGGGGCCGCCATTGAAGGAAAGTCTTACGCCGCGCGCTTCGGCGAGTTCTCGTTGGCGATGTTGGACGCGTCGTTGAGGCTCGACCTGCTTGACACAGCGTACGGGATCATGCCCGGTGCGACACCGATGTCCTGCAGCTCTCGATCGTTCAGCAATGAAAGTTCTCGGATGGCGCGCTCGTGCTCAAGCCATCGACCGATCGGACGGACAACCGCCAAGTGCCACAGCGCCGCCAGCGTCTTCGCGATAGCGTGGCCGTAACGAACGACCTCCTCCGTGCGCAGTTTGCTCGCGCGCCCGTCCAGATCCGTTCGACTAGCCGCAAAGGGTAGCGTCCCCTGATCCGGCTCGTTGAGACGCTCCACCGGCAACGCAGGCCTTGCGAGTTTGGACATTAGCGATGTCATAGCTACACCCCTTTCGACCGATCCTCAGTGCTTGGCGGAAGACCCGCCCTTTTCGAGATTCGCGTATTCATCCACACAGCACATATACCCTCTTGTTGCGTTGCAACAAGCGCTGGAACGGTATATCGAGCGTGAGAAATATACATACCTGCGTGCAATCAGTGCTAATCGGCAGGAAAAGCATCCTCATCTAAGGAGGCCTTTCGCCCTCAGAACAATAAGGCATTCTTATATAACAATATTTTGTTTTTTCTTATTTACGGTTTGGTTGAAACCTTCCATGCGATTTAACGATAGAGGTCATCGAAATTGTTGCGCTTCAGCCGTTTTGTCATTAAAAATTGATGAAATTTTCTCACTAGGAAAATTTCATGGGCCGCCGCTTGCCGTCACTCAACGCGTTGCGCGCCTTCGAGGCTGCGGCAAGGCTTTTGAGCTTCACCAAGGCGGCCGAAGAGCTGAACATCACGCCGTCCGCCATCAGCCATCAGATTCGCGGACTCGAGGATTATCTAGGCGTGCGAATGTTCCGGCGGGGCAGCCGCGCGCTCGTGCTGACCGACGAGGGACAAAATTACCTGCCGGTGTTGCGGGACGCCTTCGATGCCATCCACGCGGCAACCGCGCGGCTTGCGGCGCGGCAGGCCGAGGGGCCGCTCAATGTGAGCCTTCTCACGAGTTTCGCGGCACGCTGGCTCATCCCTCGGCTGCCCAAATTTCAAGCACTTTATCCCGCGATTGAGGTGCGCCTGTCGACGACCGTGCGCATCGTCGACTTTCGCCGCGAGGATGTCGATTGCGCGATCCGCTACGGCAAGGGGCAATGGACAGGGCTGACCGCGGACCTTCTCCTGACCGAGGAACTTTTTCCCGTATGCAGCCCGAAACTGCTCACCGGACAGAAGCCGCTTAAGACACCGCGCGACCTCGCGGGTCATGTGCGCATTCAAACTTTGCTGCGCCCCGACGACTGGCGCATGTGGTTCAACGCAGTCGGTATTTCCGACATCGATCCGGACGCCGGGCCGCAGTTCGAAAGCTCCGACCTCGCCCTTCGCGCCGCGGCCGAATCGTTGGGCGTCGCGATCGCGAGTTCGACCCTCGTGACGGAGGACCTCAAGAAAGGAACGCTCGTCGTCCCGTTCGACGTGAAGCTCTCCTCGGCCGGCGCCTATTACTTTGTGGCGCCCGAAGACCGACGAGACCAGCCCAAGATCATTGCCTTTCGCGATTGGCTGCTCGCCGAGGTGAAGCGGGACGCACGCCCTCTTCGCGTCGTATGAGGGCACTTCCCGAGCGCCCCTGAATCACGTACCCTCAATGTAGAATTGGGGGTTTGGGGATGGAGAGCACCGTACTCGCTTGCTTCATCGACGATTGTCGGCAGCTGGCACACGAAAATCCCGTGCCGGCCGATTGTGTGCTTGCGACGGCGCCGCTCATGCATCGCCTTTTGACGAAGGCCGAAGGCTTCCTACGGCCCGAGCATTTCCGGGCCGATTCGGCACATTACTCCCGCAACGCCATCCATATCGCCGAGGACAAGAGCCTTTCGCTTTTCGCGCTCGTTTGGAGTCCCGGGCAGTGGACGCCGATCCACGATCACGGGAGTTGGGGCGTCGTCGGCGTTTTGCGCGGTGTGCTGGAGGAACGCAACTACATTCGGACCGATCGTGGCGACGGCGGGGACGAGGGAATCGTGCTCCAACGGGGCGGGGTCATTCTGCTCGGCGAAGGCACCGTGACGAGTTTCGTGCCGAACCCGGACCACATCCATATTACCGGCGTCCCCGAAACGCGGGGGCAAGTCGTAAGCCTCCACCTCTACGGGCGGCAGATGGACAGCTTCCACATCTATGACGTCGGGCAGGGGACGCGAAAACGCGTCCATGTCGCCTACAACGAAAGTTGAGGATCGGTTGCCAGCACCAGGAACGCTCAGTCGCAAATTGCCTTGAGCGCCTTCCAGTCTTTATCGCCGAGTGCGGTCCGGCCTTCTGCTGGCGCCAGGGCCGCGAGCCTTGCGCGCTCTTCAGTCGCCGGATGGCTCGCAAGGAACGAGGCCACATCACTATAGGCGCCCTCTCTTTCCAGCAGGCGCTTGAAAAATTGAGCGAAAGGGCCGGGATTGAGGCTGGCACCTTCCAAAAGCATGATCCCGCGCGCATCCGCAGCACGCTCAGCATCGCGGCTGTAACGCGCCGAGATCATCGCCTGGCCCATGCCGGCCATGGCCGAGCCGCCGAAGACGTCGCCTAAAACCAGACCGACCAGGAATGCGTTTGCGCTGCGCTCGATCGCGATCTCGATTGGATGATGCAATTCGATGTGCGCCATTTCGTGGGCCATCACCCCGGCGAATTCGTTCGGCGTCTTTACGAAATCGATCAGCCCCCGAAAAACCAGGATCTGGCCGCCGGGGAGGGCCATGGCATTCAAAATGGGGCTGTTGACGACGCGGATACGCACAGGAATCGATACGTGGAGTTGCGCTTCAATCGGACCGGCAAGTTGCTTCAGGGCCGCGATACCTTGCGAGGCACGACATTCGCGCGATTTGACTTTGGCGGATTGATCCGTCTCCGATTTTGTTTTGAGATCGTCGAGCCGACTCACGATCGAAATGATGGCATTAGCGGTCTCGTTACCCAAGTGCGCCTCAAGTTCAGGCGAGACCCAATCGGCGGCCTGACGCGCAAGAAGGGGCAGGAGGACGAAGAAAACGAAGGCGAAGGAGGCGAGCGCCGCCGCCGAGCCAATGGCCACCGCGCGCCAGCTCGGTCCTT
This sequence comes from Alphaproteobacteria bacterium, assembly GCA_035625915.1. Taxonomy (NCBI): domain Bacteria; kingdom Pseudomonadati; phylum Pseudomonadota; class Alphaproteobacteria; species Alphaproteobacteria bacterium. The sequence goes on from DASPOR010000171.1 coordinate 17,332, forward strand.
TATAGGCGATTTTGCGAAGTGCCGGGCAAAGCCGCTCAAGTGCCGCAAGCGCACCGGGCGTCGTGATCGTGAGGCGGTCCGGATGCTCGGCGCGTGCAAGCCGAAGGTGGTCGTGGGCTCCGCCCCGCTCGATAAAGCGCACTTCGTCAAGCGGCCAGGACGTGTGGGTTTGGCCTTCGGCGCCGCGTATTTCGAGGTCCCTCGCGGAAACAGCGACACGCACGACGTACGCAGCCGCGACAAGGCCGTCGTTGTACCGCCCGTCCCAATGCTCAGGCGCCCGATCCGTCATATCCGGGCCGGGGATTGATCAACCCACCCCAATGCCGACGTCGAAAGCGTCTGCCAGTCCTTCAGCGAATCTCGGGTCCTGGCGCGTCGATTGGGCGAGCCGCGAAAATTCGCCGGCATTCTCGATCGTCATGGTCGTCGCAAAATGGCGGACGAGGCTCACCTGGAGCCAGCAATAGAACAAAAGACTTCGGGCAGGAAAATAGAAGACGATCACGATCACCCCAACCAAGGCGTAGATCGGTCCGAATGCGGCGGCGGCGGCCAACGGATCGGTTTGTGGGGAAATGTCAGCGAGAGAGGAAGGCGATACCACACCAGCCACAATGAACGCGATGATTCCCGACAAGATCAGCAGCCCAATCACACTAAGCACATAGCCGATGAGGTATCCCACGACCGGGCCGGTCGTAACTTCGGACTTGAGGCGAATTTCGCCCAAACTTGTCGAGTTCGCGAAGTAGCGGAATTTGGCAACGCCATACCAAACCACGGCCGGAATGCCGGCAAAGATCATGACGAGCAAAAGCAGGAACGCCTCGGGATGTGGCGGCAATCCCGGTCCTACACCCGTACGGACATTGCCCGCGACCAAAAAGTGACCAACGAGCCAGGACCAGTTTGCGGCGTAAATCACGACCACCGGCAGAAGATATAGGGTGTACACCACGAGCATACGAAGGAATAGCTTGGAGCCGGAGGCCTCGAGCCGAAACCGGCTATTGCCGAACCAGGTGTTGTTCATCTTGTGCCGCTCGAGCCCCACCTCCATCCAAGGCGAAGCGAGGCCGAGCGTAATCACGGACATCACGGTATAGAGTGCCGCAAGTCCGACATAGCGCCAGGTCGAACCCGTCTGACCGGCACGGATGCCGCGCCACATAGTGCGCGTAAGCCGATAGCGCCGGGCGCGATAAACGGCGAAATGAATGAGAACGAACAGCACCGCTACATAGCCAAGTAACAAGATCGAGATCGCGACGGGATTGCCAAGCAATATCCGCTGCAACACGTAATAGGCGACGGCGAGAGGTGCGAGGACCGCGACCACAATGAGAAAGCCGACAAAAAGCTCCCGGCCCGTGCCGCTGTACTCGAGCGGCTCACCGAGGATCGTAATGTTGCTCCAGAAGTAACGTCGAATACGCGTCCTCGCCCAAAAGCGATAAATGCCGAGCGTGACAGTCGTCAGAAGAATGTTGCCTAGAACCATCTTCCATAGTCCGGCTCTATTCAAAAACCCCACATTGGACCATGCCGATCCCGCTGCCTCGGGACCGACCCCTGCCGTACCCATATTCATGATGCGTAACCTCCACGAGCGCTGCGGCGTTCAGACGCAACCGTTCAGCGCGCGCCATGTAGCATGGCCGTCCGCAGGGATGGAAGTCCTAAAGGGAGATTAATAGGCAGGAAATTAAATTAGAAATTGTAGATACAATGGCCGACGGAGACGCTTCATATCGCCTCGGCAATCGCCCCGCCCATCTCAATCGTGGTGGCTTGCCCGCCCATGTCGCGCGTTCGCACATCGCTCTGGCCGAGCACTTTCTCGATTGCGGTCTCGATGGCCCGCGCGGCCGCCTTCTCCCCCAAATGGTCGAGCATCATCGCACCCGACCAGATTTGGCCGATCGGGTTTGCGATGCCGCGGCCGGCGATGTCGGGGGCCGAGCCGTGCACCGGTTCGAAGCAGGAGGGATATTCGCGCTCCGGGTTGATGTTGCCGCCGGGTGCTATCGCGATCGTTCCCGTGACCGCTGGACCGAGGTCGGACAGGATGTCGCCGAAGAGATTCGAGCCGACCACCACGTCGAACCAGTCCGGGTGCAGCACGAAATGCGCGGTCAGAATATCGATGTGGAACTGCTCCGACTTGATGCCGGGATATTCCGCCGCGATCGCGCGAAATCGCTCGTCCCAATAGGGCATCGTATGCTTGATACCGTTCGATTTGGTGGCGGAGGTCACGCGCTTTTTCGAGCGGGTCTTCGCCAGCTCGAAGGCGTAGCGCATGATCCGGTCGACCCCCTTGCGGGTGAAAACGGTCTCCTGCAAAACCATTTCCTCGGAAGTTCCTGGGTTCATCCGCCCGCCGATGTCGGAATACTCGCCCTCATTGTTCTCGCGCACGATGTAGAAATCGATTTCACCCACTTCGCGATCGCGCAGCGGGCTCCGCACACCCTTGAGAAGGCGCACGGGGCGGAGATTGACATATTGCTTGAAGCCACGTCGGATCGGGATCAGAAGCTGCCAGAGCGAGACATGGTCCGGCACCCCCGGAAACCCAATGGCACCCAAGAAAATTGCATCGAAATCGCGCAACTGATCGAGCCCGTCGGCGGGCATCATGCTGCCTGTTTTCTTGTAGTGCTCGCAACTCCACGGGAAGTGCGTCCAGGCGAAATCGATACCGAAGCGCCGTCCAGCGACCTCAAGGGCCTTGATACCCTCCGGCACCACCTCATTACCGATGCCGTCGCCGGGGATGACGGCGATCCTGTATTTGCTCAATGGCGTCTCCTTCCCTGATTTTCGCGCGCAAGGCCGACGCGAGCACCGCTCCACGACCCGATATAGCAGCCTTTCATGACCCGCGCACTGCGCAACGGCGCCATTCAGATCGACAGCATTCCGTTCGAGATAACGACACAATCGCCCGATAGGTGAACGCGCGCACCGCGATCCTCGAGCCACAGCTCGCCCCCTCGTTTTGAGAGTTGCCGCGCGAAGAGGTTGCGCTTTGCGAGCCGTTTCGCCCAATAGGGTACCAGGACGCAATGGGACGACCCCGTGACCTGATCTTCCGGAACGCCGATCTTGGGGGCGAAGAAGCGCGATACGAAATCAGCACCACCACCACGCTCGCCCGGTGCCGTTACGATGACCGAATGAAAGGGCAGAGCTGCGACGCGCGCTATGTTGGGGGCGAGTTCCTTGATTTGCCGTTCGGACTCGAAAAGCGCCATGGCGCGATCGGCCTCCCACAATTCGAGCGGCTTAGCACCGAGCGCTTCGGCAACGATCTCCGGATCGTGCTGCCTGACGAGCGGGAGCGCTGGGAAATCGAGCACTGGGCGACTGTCGTTCACGGACACGTCGAGTGGGCCACTTCGACACATAAACCGCGCACTTGTGCGAGTCGGTTCCAGGATTTTGAAGAGGACATAGCTCGACGCCATCGTGCCGTGACCGCACAGTTCGAGTTCGACGGAGGGCGTGAACCAGCGAATTTCGAAAGCGCCATTCTTGCCCACGAAAAACGCCGTGGCCGGTTGATTGGTCTCGATCGCGATCGATCGTAGCACCGATTCATCCAGCCAATTTTCAAGCGGACATACCCCAGCCGGGTTTCCGGCGAACGGTCGGGAAGTGAAGGCATCGATTTGATAAAGACGGATGTTCATGGTTCTTCTTTTGATTGTGGGAGACGACGCGGCGGTATTTTTATTCGGAGAGGGCTATGTTGACGCGCCGGTTATGCTTGCCCTTGTTCTCGATCTTGCCTATGGCGACGCGTCCGATCTCGCCCGTCCGCGCCACGTGGGTGCCGCCGCAAGGCTGAAGATCCACATCTTGAATATCGAGCAGGCGCACCCGCCCCTGCCCGCTCGGCGGTTTGACCGACATCGTCCGGACTAGCTCCGGTTTGGCTTCCAATTCGGCGTCGGTGATCCAACGCACGCCGACGGGATGATCGGCGGCTATCAGCGCGTTGAGTTTTTCCGCGATCGCATCCTTGTCGAGTGGGTCTTGTGTGTCGAAATCGAGTCGGCCCTTGCCGTCGCTGATTTGCCCGCCGGTAACGCCCGCTGGAATCACGGCGCACAAAAGATGAAGTGCCGTGTGCACGCGCATATGCCGGTACCGACGATCCCAGTCGACTTCAGCCACCACTTTGTCGCCCACCCGCAAGCCTGCTTGACCGGGCTCCGGGATGTGGAGGATTTCGCCCGCCACTTCGCCCTTGCGGGTGTCTGCGATGCGCACAGCACTCCCGTCGGGCGACGTCAGCGTCCCCGAATCACCGGGCTGGCCGCCGCCCATGACATAGAACACCGTCCGGTCGAGCCCGATCCCCCGTTCATCGACGCACGTCACCGTTGCCTCGCAGCGCTTGAGGTAGTGGTCTTGCCGGAACAACTCTTCCGTCACGTCTATCCTCCCTATTTTCAGCCGCCGTCGGACGCGAGGATCGAGGCATAGGGCTCGCGGTCGATATTTCCACCGGAGAGCACGATGCCGACGCGCTTGCCGGCCATTGTGGCTTTCTCCTTCAGGAGTGCTGCGAGTGGTGCTGCACCCGCACCTTCGGCCACGTTGTGCGTGTCCGTGAAATAGTGCCGCATCGCTTCCTTGATTTCCTCATCGCTGACGACCACGACGCGCTCTGCACCCTTGTTGATCGCTACGACCGCATCGGTCACCGGGACACGGCAAGCAACGCCGTCCGCCATCGTATCCGCTGTGTTGGTCGAGACCGGCTTCCCCGCGGCGAAGGAAAGTGCGTAGGCCTGAGCGCCCTCCGCGACGACGCCGACGACCTTCGTCTTGAGGCCGAGTGCATCGCGCGCCTCGATCATGCCCGAAATGCCGGAGCCAAGCCCGATCGGGACATAAACCGTATCGAGGTCCGGCACGCCCTTGAGAAACTCGAGGCTGTAGGTCCCAACCCCGAGGACGAGCATCGGATGGTAGGAGCGCAACATGTGAAGCTTCCGCGCCTCGGCAAGCTCGACCGCGTATTCGTAGGCGGCCTGGAAATCGTGCCCATGTTCGACCAGCTCGGCGCCGAGAGCCCGCATGGCGCGGTTCTTTTCGACGCTGTTGCCATGTGGTGCGACAACGACGGCTTTCATGCCGAGCCGGCGGGCCGCGAAGCCCACGCTTTGACCGTGATTGCCGCGGGTGGCGGTTACAACACCTTTGACTGCCGGCTGCGTGCGCCGCAGGTCATCCATGTAAACGATGCCGCCGCGCACCTTGAAGGCCCCGATCGGCGTATGGTTTTCGTGCTTGACCCAAACTTCCGCGCCCGCGCGCGCGCAGAGAAGTGGCCAGGAGATCTGCGGTGTGGGCGCCATCACGCTGTGGACGAGACGCGCCGCATCCTCAATTTGGTTCAACGTGAACACGCGATCTCCTTCGCCGCCCGGCGCGTCACAGCTTTCCCCACCGTCTTTGCGCAAGTCGCATGCTCGCGACGGTCGGCGCTCTCGAGACGGCCTACGACCTCGCGATTGAAAGGCTAAGAATAGCCGCCACAAGGGCGACCGTCACGAGCGGGCTACAAATTTGCGGAGCCAAGCCCACCCTACAACCGCCAAAATGGTTTGCTCGCTTCCTCGACGGCATTCCCGCGCGTGACGCCGATATCGTGAAGCAAATGATCGTCGAGTTCGAAAAGCTCACGGCGAGACCGGCCGCGGCGGTGCCATTCACGCAGGCCATTGAGTATCCGACCCAATCCATTCGGGAACTGGAACGGCTTGCCGTCGAGAGCGATTGTCAGTTGGATTGTCACCATTTCGCGCCTATAGCGAAGAATCAATCGAGAAAGATTGCACTCATTGATCGACAATACTTGACAGAACTACGGTGTCAATGTTTGTATTGTCACCATGACAATATGGCTTCCGGACCTCGAAAACAACAGGGGTCCCCGCTATCTCGCCATTGCCGAAGCGCTGCAGGAGGATCTGTCGCGCGGGCGCCTACAGCCGGGCGTCCGCCTGCCCACGCATCGCGAGCTTGCCTACCGTCTCGGCGTCACGGTCGGCACGGTATCGCGCGCCTATCTCGAAGCCGAGCGGCGCGGACTCATCGTCGGTGAAGTCGGGCGCGGCACTTTCGTGCGCGGTCAGAATGCCGACGGCGCTCATGTCGGCGATGTCGCAAACCCGCTCCCTATAGATCTGACGCGCAATCAGCCAGCGACCGCAGCCGCTGCATCGGCACTCGCGGCCACGCTCGCGCATTTATCCCGACAAAACGACCTTGAAAGGCTCCTCGTCTATCGCGACGAACGGGGGCTCCCCACCCATCGTGAAGCCGCGGCTGACTGGCTAGCGCAAACCGGAATCGAAGCCGATGCCGAGCGAATCGCGATCACCTGCGGGACCCAGCATGCCTTTCACGCAACACTTTTGGCCATGACGCAGCCGGGCGATACGTTGCTCGTCGAAGCCCTCACGTTCCCGGGATTGAAAGCACTCGCATCACGACTTGGTCTCAGGTTGCAGAGCATAGCGATCGACCGCGACGGGCTTATCGTGGATTCGCTCGAGGCAGCCTGTCGCGAGGGCAAGCCGCGGGCCCTCTTCACCATGCCGACGCTTCACAATCCGACGACGGCAACGCTTCCCGCCACGCGCAGACGCGCCGTCGCCGAGATCGCCCGCCGGCACGATTTGCTGATTGTCGAGGACGATATTTATGGCTTTCTTTTGGAAGACCATCCCGGTCCGATCGCCAATTTCGCGCCGGAGCGCACGTTTTATGTGACCAGCGTGTCGAAAAGCATGGCCGCTGGGCTTCGTCTCGGCTTTATCGCCGCACCTGCGGAACATTCCGCCCGCATTGCCGCCGCAATTCGCAATAGCGTATGGATGGCGCCCCCGCTCGTTGCCGAGATCGTGACCCGTTGGATCCGGGACGGCACGGCTCATCGGCTGGCTGAAGCGTGCCGACAAAATGTCCGGCGGCGGCAGGTCCGCGCCATGGAGATCCTGAGCGGCTATGACGTCGAAACCCACCCCTCCAGTTTCCATCTCTGGCTCCATCTGCCGGAGCCTTGGCGTTGGGCGGATTTCTGCGCGGCGGCGGAAAATCGTGGCGTGCGTATTACCCCCCCTGACGTTTTCGTGGCGGATCGGGCCGCTGCACCCCATGCCGTGCGCGTGGGCCTAAGTGCGGTCGAGAGCGATGCTCGTTTCGAAAGCGGTCTCGCCCGCTTGGCGGAGCTGCTGGCCTCCCCGTCAGAGCCCCGCCTTTCAGTCGTCTAAGCGCCAATATTGTCCGCTACCGCATATTGTCCAGATCCGACTCCTAATTGCCCTGCCGCTTTGTCAGGTCGTCATCCGCGTTGCCAACGGTCACACAGGGCGTAGACCGTTCCGGCCCGACGGAATTTGTCTGCTACGAACTTTCCCTGCATCGGAATAGGATGCGCGCCGGTGCGGTCATGGGGGAAATAACTTCGCTCCGAGGTCTCTCGATGAATGCATTTCTTGTCTCGGCCGGCGTCGTGGCGCTGGCGGAGATCGGTGACAAGACGCAGATTCTTGCGCTTCTGCTGGCAGCGCGCTTCAAACGCCCGGTCCCGATTCTTCTCGGCATTGCCGTCGCAGCACTTCTCAACCACGGAATTGCCGCCTTCGCGGGCACATGGATCGGTGCCTTCCTAACCGCCGAGCGAATCGACTGGCTGATCGGTATATCATTCCTCGGAGTCGCAGCCTGGGCGCTCCTTCCCGAGCGAAGCGAACGGGAGGAAGCCCCTCGGGGTGCGAGATATGGCGTGTTGGCCTCGACTGCCCTTTCTATGTTCTTTGCCGAAATGGGCGATCGCACACAGATTGCGACGGTTGCGCTCGCAGCCCAGTTTGGGTCGTTTCTTCCCGTCGTTCTCGGCACCGCGTTGGGCATGGTGTTCGCCAATCTGCCCGCGGTGCTGCTCGGTCACATCGTGGCCGAACGACTCCCGCTCAGACTGATACGGGGAGCCGCAGCGGCCGTCTTCGCCGCGCTTGGTGTCTGGGTGATCTACGGCGCATTCGTGAGAGGCTGAACATCGTGCGGTGGCTTTATTTCGGGATCCCGAACGGTCGTACCGTATGGCCATGATTGAGAGGACCGTGGCCGTGCCCAATCGCAGGTGCTGTCCGGATCGCCTCCTGCACATAGGCGCGCGCTCTGGCGACCGAGTCGCGAAGTGACAAACCCTGCGCCAGCCCCGTCGCGATCGCAGACGCGAGGGTGCAGCCGGTCCCGTGCGTGTTGTTCGTCTCTATTCTCGGATACTCGAAAACCTCGACCCCATCCGCACTTGCAAGAACGTCGGCGACGGTTCGGCCGGGGAAATGCCCGCCTTTGAGAAATACTGCTTTGCAGCCGAGCGCGAGCAGGCCCTGGGCCGTATCGATCAACGCTTCGCGGGTCTCGATCGCGCAATCCGCCAACACCTCCGCCTCGGGAAGATTTGGCGTGATCACGCGCGCACGGAGAATGAGCCGGCGTTTGAGTGAGGCTACGGCGTTCCGGTCGAGCAACTGGCGCCCGCCCTTCGCCACCATGACCGGATCGAGCACGAGCGGTACATCGCGCGCCATGCGACCGAGCACGTCGGCAACCGCGTCGATCACACCGGCATCGCAGAGCATCCCGGTCTTGATCGCGTCCGCACCGATGTCGGCCAGCACCAATTCGATTTGTCGGGCGACAAAAGTTGGCTCGACGGGCAGCACCTCGTGGACGCCGAAGGTGTCTTGCGCCGTCAACGCCGTGACGGCGCTCGCGGCAAAACCACCAAGCGCGGTCACGGTCTTGATGTCGGCTTGGACTCCGGCACCCCCACCTGAATCCGATCCGGCGACGATCAATACCCTGCCCTGCACGGGACCCCCGAGAACCGTCAATCGGCGGTCTTTTCGATCGCGCGCACGACCTCGTCCACGGCGCGGCCGACAAGTTCGTTGTCCTCACCCTCGGCCATGACACGAATGAGTGGCTCCGTGCCCGATTTGCGGATCACGAGGCGGCCATTTCCGTCGAGCATCGCTTTAGCCTCCTGGATCGCCTTCTTGACGGGCGCCTGTTCGAGGGGTGAGGCATGAGTGAAACGCACATTCTTGAGAAGTTGGGGCAGGGGTTCGAAGAGGCGAACGGTTTCGCTCGCGGGCCGCCCGCTTTCGATAAGTGCCGCAAGCACTTGAAGTGCTGCGATCAGGCCGTCACCGGTCGTGGCGTAGTCGGCCAGGATTATATGGCCCGATTGCTCGCCGCCGACATTGTATCCGCCCTCCCGCATGGCTTCGACGACGTACCGGTCGCCCACTTGCGTGCGCACGAGCGCCAATCCGAGTGAAGCGAGATAACGTTCAAGCCCGAGGTTCGACATGACGGTCGCAACCACTCCCCCGCCCTTGAGGCGCCCGCTCGCGCGCCATGTGCGAGCGACGAGCGCCATAAGCTGGTCCCCGTCGAGCGGTTCGCCCTTTTCGTCGACCATGACGACGCGGTCGGCATCGCCGTCGACCGCAATGCCGAGATTGGCGCGCTCAGATACGACCGCCTTCTGCAACGCCACCGTATCGGTTGCGCCGAAGCCCTTGTTGATGTTGAAGCCGTCCGGCTCGACGCCCAACGGCACAACTTCGGCGCCAAGCTCCCACAGCACCGTCGGCGCCGCGCGATAGGCCGCCCCATTCGCGCAATCGACCACGATCTTCAGGCCGTCCAGGCGCAGCCGACGCGAAAAGGTGCCCTTCACGAATTCGATATAACGGCCGAGCGCATCATCGAGACGCTTGGCGCGGCCAAGTCGTTCGGGCGGGGGCAAAGGCATATTTGCGCCCTTCTGCGCGACGTGCCCCTCGATTTCACGTTCGACATCGTCCGAGAGCTTATAGCCGTCCGGCCCGAATAGCTTGATTCCGTTGTCTTGGTAAGGATTGTGCGAAGCCGAAATCACGACTCCGAGATCGGCCCGCAGCGAGCGCGTCAGCATCGCGACCGCTGGCGTTGGAAGCGGGCCGAGCAGAACCACGTCCATACCCACGGAAATGAAGCCGGCCGTGAGTGCCGGCTCGAGCATGTAGCCCGAAAGACGGGTGTCCTTGCCGATAACGACGAGGTGCCGGTGGCTGCCTCGCGTGAACTTGTAGCCAGCGGCCATGGCGACATTGAGTGCCGTCTGCGCCGTCATCGGCTCCGAATTCGCGGTGCCGCGAATGCCATCGGTGCCGAACAGCTTTCGCGTCAATCTTGGTCCCTCCTGCAACTCGACCGATCCCCGCTAAAGAGCCGCATTCTACCATGATGCAAACTCCGGCGGTCCAGCCCAAAGGCCGCACCTTCGTATGGCACACCTATTGACATGCCATCAAAGGCCATCTCGCAGAGCGTGCCATACGTCGACCGCCTGCCGTGTCTCCACGACGTCGTGGACGCGCAGGAGCTGCACACCTTGCTCTACGGCGGCCAAGGCAACGCCGAGGGAGCCACCCAGACGTTGCATGGGCCCGGCCGTGTATCGCGCCGCACCGAGGACGAGTTTGCGCGAGGCGCCAAGCAAGACACCGCATCCAAGGCCATGAAGGAGCGAAATACGCTCGAGAATCGCCACGTTGTGCTCGGTCGTTTTGCCGAAGCCGATACCCGGGTCCACGGCGATTTTCGCTCGCGGGAGCCCTGCTGCGATGCATGCTTCAATGCGGTCCTCGAGAAAATCGTAAACGTCAAGTGGGGCATATCGGTAGCTAGGCGCCACGTTCATCATCGTCGGGTCGCCTTGCATGTGCATGAGAATGACACAGGCCTGGCGTTCGACGGCGAGCCTCAGACTGCGGGAATCGCCGGCAAGGGCCGTGACGTCGTTGATGATCGATGCACCTGCATCGATGGCCGCCGCCATCACGGCACTGTTTCGTGTGTCGATCGACAGGGTTGTATTGGATTTGGCGAGGCCTGCAAAAACCGGGCGCACACGACGCAGCTCCTCCTCTACCGGCACCCGAACCGCACCCGGTCGGGTCGACTCACCGCCGACGTCGACAATGTCTGCACCAGCCGAGATGAGCGCCCAGCCATGGGCGATGGCGGTTTCGGGCACGAGATGCATTCCGCCGTCGGAGAAGCTGTCCGGTGTCGCGTTGAGAATGCCCAAAAGGCGCGTGCGATCCAGAGTAAGCCCGGCGAACGAGGGACGCGGCATCGAGATACGCGAAAGAAGGCCGGTGACGTGGCGCTCGACCTCGCCGCCCGAAGTGCTTGCCCAGCCTTGGACATCGCGAAGCGGAGCGGTCGCAACTGCAATGTGTCCCTCATTGCGAGCGAGCACTTCGACGTGCGTGAAGGCAAGCGGTCCGCCGGCAAGTGTCGCAGCCGAACCGACCGCACTAGCGGCACGGGCGGCCTCGCCCGCCAGAAATCCAGTGGGACGCAAATAAATGCGTTTGGCGGGTGACCCCGACATGACAAAGCCCCGGTCGAGGCCGGGGCTTTGCACAATCCCTTCGCCGCGGAAGACTTCGGTCACGCGGTCAAGCGCCCGGCTGCGGTTCCGGTTCCAGCCCGCCGCCGCCCTTCGGCTCTCGCTGGCTCGTCGGATTGCTGGTCGGCACGGACGACCGCGGCTTAGCGGGCTCCGGCTGCGCCTCTTTATCGTTGCGGACAATAGCATCGCCGCGCAGGAGCGACTGAATTTCATCGCCCGATAGCGTCTCATACTCAAGCAGTCCCTTGGCGAGACGATGCAACTCTTCGACATGCTCATTCAAGATTTTGCGCGCCAACGCTTCACCCTCCTCGACGATGCGCCTGATCTCCTCGTCGATGATCTTGGCGGTCGCCTCGGAAACGTTCTTGCGCTGCGTGACCGAATGCCCGAGGAAAACTTCCTGTTCATTCTCCGAATAACGGAGCGGTCCCAATTTGTCGCTGAAGCCGAATTCAGTCACCATTCGCCGCGCCAGCTCCGTCGCCCGGCGTATATCGTCGCCAGCACCGGTGGTGACATTTTCAACCCCGTAGATGAGTTCCTCGGCGACACGGCCACCGAACATCATGGCGATCCGCGCCTCGAGCTCCTTGCGCGCGTATCCATAGCGGTCGCGCTCCGGCAGCGACATGGTCAAGCCGAGCGCGCGTCCGCGCGGAATGATCGTGACCTTGTGGACGGGATCGTTGCAAGGCGTGTGAAGGCTGACGAGCGCGTGTCCTGCCTCGTGGTATGCGGTCGTCTCCTTCTCCTTGTCGGACATCACCATCGACCGTCGCTCGGTGCCCATGAGGACTTTGTCCTTCGCACCCTCGAGCTCGCTCATGGTGACAAGGCGCTTGCCCTTGCGCGCGGCGAGGAGTGCGGCCTCGTTCACGAGATTCGCAAGATCCGCGCCCGAGAAGCCCGGCGTACCTCGGGCAATGACCTTGGCGTCGACGTCGGGCGCCGTCGGCACCTTGCGCAGATGCACCTTGAGGATTTTCTCCCGGCCGAGGATGTCCGGATTCGGCACCACGACCTGTCGATCGAAGCGGCCGGGGCGCAAAAGCGCTGGGTCGAGCACGTCGGGACGGTTGGTCGCCGCGATCAGGATGACACCTTCGTTCGTCTCGAATCCATCCATCTCAACGAGAAGCTGGTTGAGCGTTTGCTCACGTTCGTCATTGCCACCGCCGAGGCCGGCTCCGCGGTGACGACCGACCGCGTCGATCTCGTCGATGAAAATGATGCAAGGCGCGTGCTTCTTCGCCTGCTCGAACATGTCGCGCACGCGGCTTGCTCCGACGCCGACGAACATTTCCACGAAATCGGAACCCGATATGGTGAAGAATGGCACGTTTGCCTCGCCCGCGATCGCGCGAGCGAGTAACGTTTTGCCCGTACCGGGCGGACCGACAAGCAAGCACCCCTTTGGTATTTTGCCGCCGAGACGCTGGAATTTCTGCGGGTCCTTAAGGAACTCGACGATCTCCTCGAGTTCTTGTTTTGCCTCGTCGATACCTGCGACGTCGTCGAACGTGACGCGGCCGGTCTTCTCCGTCAGAAGGCGTGCCCTGGACTTGCCGAAACCCATGGCGCGGCCCCCACCCGACTGCATTTGGCGCATGAAGAAGACCCATACGCCGATCAGCACCAAGAAGGGGAACCAGTTGAAGAGTATGCCCAAAAGCGAAGGAACGTTATCGTCCTCGGGGGCGGCGCTGAAGTGCACGTTATGGTCGTTCAGCCGGCCCACAAGCCCCGGGTCGGGCGGCGCATATGTCGAGAAGCTATGCCCGTCGGTAAGCTCGCCCATAATATTGTGGCCCTGGATCGTGACTCGCCGCACCTCGTTCTGATTGACGTGGGCGAGGAAGTCCGAATAGGCCATCTGGGTCTGCACCGTCCGGTTGGAGGAGCCCTGGAACAGGTTGAAGAGCGCCACGAGAAGAAGCCCGATGACGACCCAGAGAAAGATATTCTTGCCGAAATTGTTCAACTCGATTGCCTTCCCGATGTTACCCGGACGTCGGCTTTACAGGTCATAAGCGCTATCTCAGTCCGACCCAACACGTCGACCGCGGGTAGGCCGCCGCCCAGAGAGCCCATCCGCGCGCGCTCCGCGTAAAGGCCCAATATAATTGAAATAGTGCGCACCGCCCCTTAAGCAACCGATACCGGCCCTGGCGCGAGCGGCCGCAGTGGTTGGAAGGCCAAGTGGCGAACATAAACGGTACCAGCTTCGATGCCGCTCCGTCCATAACTCAAGTGGGGAACGGCGAGGACGCCTTCAAGGTCGCGAAGCGCTGGAAGGCTTGGCCGGACTGCCGCCGGCACGGCCATATTCCGAAGTTGCGGCGCCTGACCGATGACGTCCGCCCAGCCGCCCTCGCCCAGGGCGCCTAATCTAAGAGGCACAGACGTTATGGGTAATTGCCGCGCCGGACGGAAGACGAAGCGCCCATCCCAGATGTACGCGCCGCCGCCGGGGTGTACGGTTATTTCGCCTTCCATAGCGGCCGGCTCCCGGCAGATCAGAATCTTGTCGCAAGTCCTTGGCGAAAATGGCAAAATTCGACACCCCCCAAGCGTACGCGCCCTCCCGGGTCGAGCCGCAATTTCGCGATAAAGCCGCTCGAGCCGGTCCAACCGTGGTCCGTATTCTTGTCCGCTAACCGTACGCAAAATGCGGCTCATGGCGCGCAGTGCTACGTCGGGCGGCGCATGCAAATAAGCGCTGCGCTCGAGTAGTGCAAAGCCGAACCAGTCGAGGACCGTTGCCTCGGCAAGTACACAATCGACCCAACCGTCGAGCGCGGCCCGCGTCCGGCGAAGTCGGTCCGCCGTGGCAGAAAGCCGCACCGAATCGAGACCCTCCCGCGCCAAATCTGGCATGAGTGTTCGAAGACGCACCCGCGCATGACGCGGATCCTCATTAGACGGGTCCTCGATCCAGGATTGGTCGAATGCGAGAAGGGTCGCGCGAAGGCGCTCAGGCGCCATCGGCAATAGCGGGCGGAGTAGACGCACGTATTGGATCTCGGCGATCCCGGACATGGCCGCTAGTCCATCAACACCGCTGCCACGGCCGAGCCGAAGCAGCAATGTCTCGGCTTGATCGGCCCGATGGTGGGCCAAAAGGAGATGAAGGACGCCCCGCTTTTGGCACCAATCCTCAAGCAGTCGATAGCGCATCGCGCGCGCCGCAGCCTGAATGTTCGTCCGTGGCTTTTCGCCGTACCAACGGAGTGTACGATGAGCAATTTTTCGGCGTGCGAGCGCGGTCTTGACCGTGTGCGCTTCCCGTGCCGCTCCGCTCCTCAAGCCGTGATTGACGGTGAGGGCCGTTATCGATCCACCACGCCGCCGCGCCCACTGATCGGCGAGCAATGCCAGGGCGAGGCTATCGGCCCCACCGGAAACCGCAACGGCGAGCTGGGGCTGCCTTTCGAACGGACCGACTCTGCGCATGAGCCGATCAAACTCCGCAGGCCCGATCGCCGCCGCAGGCGTCACATGCCTCGGCATGTTACGCGCAGCCGCTTTTTTGCCGCTCGCGTTGGGCTGCCTGTTTTACGCTTGCCGGTGCCGATGGGTATTTGGTTTCGAGTTCCTTATAGAGGACGCAAGCGTCTTTGGTCCGCTTGAGCTGCGCAAGCGACATGCCGAGCTTCAACAACGTGTCCGGCGCTTTGTCGCTCTTGGGATAGCGCTGATAACCTTCTGCAAAGGCCTTGGCGGACTGGTCGTAGTTTCCACGCACATAAAATGTCTCGCCGAGCCAGTACTGCGCAGGGCCAGCGAGCTTGTCGTCGGGATGGGCGTTGACGAATGCACTGAAGGCCTTCTCGGCACCCGGATAATCCTGCTGGATCAGGAGTGCGCGCGCATAGTCGTATTGTTGCTGGGAGGTGCCGACAGGAAGCACCTGCCCTGGCCCGAGGGACATTTTGCCCGTACCTTTCGGCGGCGTTTCCTCTTGCGCCCCCGCCCCAGGTTCCGTTTGCGAATTGGCATTCGCCGATGCTCCGCCTGCCCCGCCGACTGGCGTTCCGCCTTTTTCGAGGGCCGTTAGACGAAAATCGATGTCCTTCTGAAGACGATCAAGCTCGCTCTTGAGCATATCCGTATTGTGGCCAATCTCCTCAATGCGGCCGGTCAAGGATTGCATTTCATCCTCGAGTTGGGAAATGCGCACCTCGAAACTGGCCGCAACCGTCGGCTCGATGGCGCCGCCCCCGGCTGGAGCAGCAGGGCGCGGCGCCGGGGCCGAAGACGGCGACCCGCCGCCACCACCCGTATAGACCTGACGCTGGAGAATCGACAAATCGCTCTCGAGCCGTTGCACACGCTGCTGCAGCGCCTGGAGATCGAGTTGCTGGGCAGCTGCGGGCGAGGGTGCCATGAAGCTCGACCACGGCACGACGAGGCCCACGACTGCCACGACTGGTAAGGCAACTGAGAAACGCGAGGCGAAGCTTAGCTTACGCGGCATGATCGAACTCTTGAGTGAATGCCGAGCCCGCGGCGCGGCCGCGCGCCGACTCTGTGAAGCTGCGCGGCATTGTAGGCAAAATTATGGCGCCTGCCCACCTCCAACGGCCATCGCCGCGAGATTGGCAGGCGCCTGAAGCTCAGGAGTCCGCTTTCGAATTTGACGTTAGTTGACGACCATTATATCGCGACGGTTCTGGGCCCACGCGGCCTCATTCGAACCGACGGGATCCGGATTCTCTTTCCCGTAGCTGATCGTCGCAATACGCTTCGAATCGATACCGAGCGAACTCAGGTATTTTTTCGCCGAAGCCGCACGACGCTCGCCAAGCGCAAGATTGTATTCGCGCGTCCCACGCTCGTCGGCATGGCCCTGGATCGTGACCGTGTCCTGCGGATACTTCTTCAGGAATTCAGCCCACTTGCCGACCTGAGCGCGCGCATCGGGGCGAAGGTCCGCCTTGTCGAACTCGAAGAAGATGCGATCGCCGTAGTTGGCGACGAGATCCTGCTGACTGCCCGGCGTAACTTGCACGCCCGTACTCGGTGCGGTCGATGTGCCGCTACCGGTGCCGGTATTCGTCTTCGCAGGTTCCTCTGGGCACGCGGTGAGTGCCGTGAGCATGAACATAGCGGCTGAGATGGTCAGAATCGTGTTCAAGCGCATTTTTTAAGCCCCCTCTTGCGGCTGGCTGGGTTTTAGGATCGACGCCGTTTCGACGCGAACTTCACTTGCTCCAAAGCGCATCGAATTCCAAATCGTCGGGTGTGGCCCCTCGAACCTCGGAACCGCGCGGACTATAGGACTGTGACACTAGGGATTCAAGGGTGACCACGCCGGATCTGAAGCGTCGAGAGGTGTAATAACCTCGCGTTCGTTATAGCCCGTCAGGTCGATACTGTAAAGACGACTGGTAAAACCTTGGCCATTCGCTTGAACAGGCGTTTGACGAAAGTACATTAGCACTCGACCATTTGGCGCCCATGTCGGCCCCTCGACCAAGTATCCCTCGCTGAGCTGGCGTTCGCCGGAGCCATCGGGCGACATGACGCCGATATAGAATTTGGCATCGGCAATATGCGTGAAGGCGATGAGATCGCCACGAGGCGACCAGACCGGTGTGCCGTAGCGGCCAGCGCCGAAGCTGATGCGATGGATGTTCGATCCGTCGGCGTTCATCACATAAATCTGTTGATTGCCGCCGCGATCCGAGTTGAAGACGATCTGCTTGCCGTCTGGTGAAAATGAGGGCGAGGTGTCGATCGAGGGCGAGCTTGTGATCTGCGTCTGTCGACGCGTCCGAAGATCGAAAGTATAGATGCTTGAAGTCCCCTCGGTCGCCAATGACATGATAAGCATGTTGCCATCGGGCGAAAAGCGGGGTGCGAACGTCATGCCGGCAAAATCGCCCACCACTTCTTGCTGCCCGGTGTCGATGTTGTAGAGAAAGACTCGCGGCTTGTTTTGCGAATATGAGAGATATGTGATTTCTTGCGTTGTCGGCGAGAAGCGAGGCGTCAAAACAAGGACGCGGCCGTCGGTTAGGAACTTATGATTAGCACCATCCTGATCCATGATCGCGAGCCGCTTGACGCGGTGCTGCAGCGGCCCCGACTCCGAGACATAGACGATGCGGCTGTCGAAATATCCCTCCTCGCCCGTCAACCGCTTGTAAATCGCGTCTGCGACGATGTGCGCGACGCGCCGCCAGTTTTGCGGTGCCGTGAAATAGGCCTGTCCGACCATCTGCTGTTCGGCATAGACGTCCCAAAGACGGAACTCGACGCGCAGCCGTCCGTCAGCCTGCTTGTCGACTCCGCCGCTGACGAGCGCTTGGGCATTGATCACGCGCCAATCGCCGAAACGGGGCGCAACCCTGAGCGATTCTGGGGTCTGGATGAACGCTTTCGGGTCAATCGGCTTGAAGAGACCCGAACGCTCCAGGTCGGCCGAAATCACGGTGGTGAGGTCGTGACCCGTTTGCGCGTCGTCGGGTGCTTGTCCGTAAAAATTTGTGATCGCGATCGGCATCGGCTGAACCTGGCCCTTTGTGATGTCGATGCGCAAATCCGCTGACGCGGGAGCGGTTGCGAAGAACGTGAAAACCGTCACGGCCAAAAGCGCCGCGACAATGAAGTATCGGCGTTCGCCGATTCTGTTTTGTCCGGTCATTAACTCCCCACTATAGGATTTCGCTGGGGTTGAAACGCAGGTCCATGTCCTGCCAAGTAGAGTATTTTTCCGGTGGAAGTTTAAACGGTTGACAGAG
Organism: Alphaproteobacteria bacterium; assembly: GCA_035625915.1. Classification (NCBI taxonomy): domain Bacteria; kingdom Pseudomonadati; phylum Pseudomonadota; class Alphaproteobacteria; species Alphaproteobacteria bacterium. The sequence continues at coordinate 35,590 of DASPOR010000171.1, forward strand.
CAGGATGGCGCGCCGCGCACTTTCCGCCGCCGCTCGGAAGAAGCTGTCCGAACCCATGCGCGCCTGATCGACGATCATGGGCTCTCCGCGCACCGAGCCGTCCTGGTTGAGCGTCACGCGGATTTCGACGACAAGATCCTTGGCGTCCTTGGCGCCCGCCGGCACGTTCCAGCAGCGTTCGATCTGCCGCCTCACAGCGTCGATTTCGCTTAGCGTCATCTTGTTGTCGAGCGATGCGGTCACGTGCGGCTGTGACTGGGCAAGTTCCTTTATCATCTTGTCGGTCGGATCCGGTTGGGATGTCGGCTTGATCTTCGCAACACTTTTCAGGATCGATTCAACGCTCGTATCCGGCGGTGGTTTGGGTTTCGGCTTTGGCGGTTCGGGTGTAATCGGCTGGGCGGCTGCCTCCGGCTTCTTTTCGGGCTCCGGCTTGGGTTTGGGCTGCGGCTCGGGAACAGGGGTCGGCGGAACTTGAGCAACTTGAGGCGGCTCGGGCTTCGGCGGCTCGGGTTGCGGCTCCGGCGGCACGGGCGGTACGGGGGTCGCGATTTCTTGCTTGGGCGGTTCGGGTAGAGGAGGCGCTGGCGGCAGCGGCTTTGCCTCTTTCGGCGGCTGCGGCGGCTCAGGCTTTACTTCGGCCTTCGGCGGGCTCGTCTTGTCGGCGATCGTCACGACGTCGACGGGAATCGGCTCTTCGACATCGATGGGTTTCTGAAAAAAGTGTGGCAGGCCAAAATACGCGAGCAGGATGATCGCGAGATGCAGCATCGCCGAATAGATGCTCCCGCGCCGCAGCATTGTTTCACTGGACTCCCTTCTTGGCGCCGGGTGCTGGCGGCTGTTCGGCAACAAGCGAGACGTGCTTGAATCCCGCTTCGTTGAGTATCCCCATCACCTCCATGACGCGGCCGTAATTGATTGCGCGGTCGCCACGCACGAAGATGCGGGTGTCGGGCTTGCTTTGCGTGATCGCCTGCAGGCGCGGCGC
>DASPOR010000172.1 GCA_035625915.1 Alphaproteobacteria bacterium
GCCGTCCTGGTACGAAACCAAGCAAGAGACCGGAAAGGTGGTGCCCACCTGGAACTATGTGGCCGTGCATGTCTACGGCAAGCCGCGCGTCATTGAGGACCCCGGCTGGATTACTGCGCAGGTCACCGAGCTGACGCGCCGGCAAGAGGCAGCGCGTGCCGAGCCGTGGGCGGTTAGTGATGCACCCAAGCCCTTTATCGACGCACAAATCAGGGCGATTGTCGGCATCGAGATCCCGATTGATCGCATCGAGGGAAAGTGGAAAGTCAGTCAAAACCGACCCGAACGCGACCAAAAACGGGTGATCGAAGCACTTCGTTCAGCTGGCAGCGATACCTCCCGACAAATGGCCGAACTCGTGACCAATCGCGGCGCCAGCAATCAGCAGTAATTTGCCGACGAACAGGGCGAATTCAAAGCATTCGTGAAGCGCCGCCTTTTGCGGTCGCAGAGATCGCCGTCAGCTTGTCTCCAAGTAGTCGGCGTGTTGGGCAATATGCTCGGCAAGGCCGAGTGCGTGTCGGCGGACCAGGTCCTCGGCCTTTTCGGTCTCGCGCGCCTCGAGCGCTTGAATGATGGCCATGTGATCGCGAATCGAACGCTCGGCGCGATCCAATTCACCAATCGTTTTGTGCCGGATCATTCGCATTTGTGCGAATAGATTCTCCGCCAAACCAATGAGCACACTGTTGTTGCTCATATCGATGATGGACTGGTGAAAGCGAATATTGGCATCGGAATATTCGTCGAGCTTGGCATGAATCTGGCCATCTTCGAACGTGGAAAACATGGCGCGCAGGCTTGCGATCTGCTCGTCCGTCGCCTCAAGGGTGACGAGTCGCGCCGCCATACTCTCGAGTGCTGCCCAAGCGGTGACCATTTCAATGACGTCACGCTTGGTCTTGCGGATAATATAGATGCCGCGTCTGGGGACTGAGCGGACAAATCCCTCACGTTCGAGTTGGACCACGGCTTCACGGACTGGCGTACGGCTGATTCCAAGATTCTCGGCGAGTTGCCGTTCGTCGATCCGCACTTCACCCGGTTGATCATAGATACTCAGCGAGGTGATGTAGTCCTTGAGCGCCCGATAGGCGCGATCCGTGAGTCTTGGCGTATCGCCAATGCGCGCCATTCGCGGCCGATCGTCAGCCTCGGCTGTTTGGCTTGCCGGCAGTCCGTTCATCCGGGATGTCCTCTGTGCTGTTATTGGGGGGACTGGTAGCATATGTGTAATTCTGCCGATAGGGAGGCGCGCCGCAACCCCTAGCACCGATTTTAACCCGCCGTTTTGGCTTGCGAGCGCGCTCGGCAGCACCCCGACGCCATGCCGCACCGATCGATAGTCCCGAAGCCGGGGAGCGGCCGCCGAACCTGAGCCTCGTCAATGACATCGGCGCCTTGATGCCGGCAGCACCAAGCGTTGCGACCTGTCGAGAGATGCGCGTCTCAATGGCTCAAGGCCCCGTACGTCGACCTTTTGCGCGAAATCGATGTTTGGCGCTTGCATACCGATCGGCAGGATCAGGCACCGGCACGCGGACCACGTCGACGCGAACATCGGCTGGGGGCGCAACAAATGCGCGTCAATGATCGGCCCCGCGGCTTTTGGAACGTGGAAACGGTCGTCGCACCAATTGCCAGGCGCTAACACACCAGAAGGGGGTGCCCTCATCCCGGTGGCTGGTCGGGTTCTTGGCGTGCCCGATGCCGCGGCGAACCGCGGTGCATCTCGGCTTGGCGTTCGAGTCCGTCGTCGGGCTTTGGAAAAAGAAATAGAAGCGTTGTGGTGGCCATGGTTATTTGCGCTTCCTCCGTCCGGGCCAGAGGAGAGTGCCGTCGAGTTCGGCGAGTCCAAATTCTTCTTCCTCGCGCTCCTTGCGATCGCGGAGTGGCGCCGGCATCTCCTCATCCTCGAACCAGAGCAGCACCATGGTCTGGTCCCAGGTGGCGAGGTGCGGCGCTGCTCAAGCAAGGTGCCACCGCGCTGCCAATTGTCGAGCCAGACGTTGGCATCCACGTCCTCCGGACCGCTGGACGCGACGCCGGCACGGAGGCGCGCCGAGATCGAGCCCTCAGGTAACG
>DASPOR010000173.1 GCA_035625915.1 Alphaproteobacteria bacterium
ACGAACCCCTCGACAAAATCGGGGAGGGCGTTTTCCTGACGCGCGACCTCGTGTCCGAGCCGGCGAACGTCATTTATCCGGAATCGCTCGCCGCCGCGGCCAAGGGTCTCGCCAAGCTCGGCGTCCGCATCGAAATTCTCGACGAGAAGCAGATGGCGAAGCTCGGCATGGGAGCGCTCTTGGGTGTCGGCCAGGGCAGCGCACGGCCGCCACGACTCGTGGTCATGCAGTGGCTCGGCAATCGCGGGGCGAAAGATAAGCGTCCGTTGGCCTTTATCGGCAAGGGGGTCACCTTCGACACCGGGGGCATATCGCTAAAGCCCGCCGCCAACATGGAAGACATGAAGTGGGACATGGGCGGTGCGGGGGTGGTGATCGGATTGATGAAAGCGCTCGCGGGGCGCAAGGCGAAGGCCAACGTCGTGGGCATCGCAGGCTGCGTTGAGAACATGCCGGACGGGCGCGCGCAGCGGCCGGGCGATATCGTGAAATCGATGTCGGGCCAGACAATCGAGGTTATCAATACCGATGCCGAGGGCCGCCTCGTCCTTGCGGATGCGATCTGGTACACCCACACGCGCTTCAAGCCGCGCTTCATGGTCGATCTCGCCACGCTGACCGGCGCTATCATCATCTCGCTCGGCCACGAATACGCGGGGCTCTTCGCGAACAATGAGGAGCTTGCAAAGCGGCTCATCGCCGCCGGCGAGGCCGTGGGCGAGCCGCTCTGGCGCATGCCCCTCGGCGACGAATATGACAAGGCGCTGAAATCGCCCGCGGCGGACATGAAAAACGTCGGCGACCGCGCCGGCGGCAGCATCACGGCAGCACAGTTCATCAAGCGCTTCGTCAACGACGTGCCCTGGGCGCATCTCGACATTGCCGGCATGGCCTGGTCCTCGAAGGACAAGCCGACGGTGCCGAAAGGCGGCACGGCATACGGCGTGCGCCTTTTGGATCGCCTGATCGCCGACTATTACGAAGGCAAGTGAGGACGGGAACGTCGGTGCCATAGAAAGCCCCGATTCGCGATGGGCCTCGTTATGTAATGACCGAGGTGTGGTTCTATCACCTGCAGCGGCGGGCCTTGGAGGAGGTGCTGCCGCAGCTCCTCGAGAAAGTCCTGGTGGCGAAGAAACGGGCTGTCGTGCTCCTCAGTTCGGAGGAGCGCGTCGAGGCCATCAACAATCTCCTCTGGACTTATGACGACGGCAACTTCCTGCCACACGGCAGCGCCCGCGACGGCTTTGCGGCCGAGCAACCGATCTGGCTCACGGCGAACGACGAGAATCCGAATAGCGCGGAAATCCTTGTCCTCGCCGACGGTGCCCATTCTGCGCAAATATCGCGATACGAGCGTTGCCTGGAGCTCTTCGACGGCAACGATGCCGCTTCGGTCGCCGCCGCGCGCAGTCGCTGGAAGGACTATAAGGACGCCGGCCACGACGTCGCGTACTGGCAGCAAGACACTCGTGGAAAATGGGAGAAAAAGGCGTGACGCGCACAAGCCCGCCATCTGTGCGATGGCCAGGGCTCGTAAGCGTTTTGGCGCTTTCGTGGGCCGTCCGTTAGTACCGGCCCCACGTCAAGCCGGCCGCAGGTGCGGCAGAATGCCTGCTACAGATTTCCCTTCTTCGTCTGATCGTAGAGATAACCGGCACCCGCACCCACCGCACCGCCGATAAGTCCGCCACACCAGACGCATCCGCCCGTGAGCGCGGTTCCAACCAGGCCGACGCCGGCACCGATCCCGGCCCCGCTCAGTGTGCGTTGCTCAGTGTCGTTCATATCGCTGCACGCCGCGGTACCCAGAAGCGCGACGGCGGCAAGCGGAACAAGGACTCGTTTCATCGCAAAGGCTCCTTTGGCATCTTGACCCAGCACCGGCTTCAGACGGGGCACCCGACCAGAGCGCAACCTTGCAGCCCTATTCGTTAAGTTTTTACTAACAGCCCATAAATCTTGCGTCACGCCTTACCCACAGCCCCAATCCCATGAATCCGGCGGTCTGGTCCCAGATAATCGGGAGGTCTCTTCCGGACCAGAGTCAATCCCGAGTCAAAAATGAGTCGAAATCGAGTCGGACTCCCTCGGCAGCCGGATGTCACGAGCCGGGATTAGCGGTATCGAGAGCTTCCTGGGCCGAAAGCCAGGCTTCTTCGGCCGATGCAAGGGCCTTTTTGATGTCGCCGAGGCGGATCTGCAATTCCATGACCCGTGCCGTGGGACCGAGGTAGATTTCGGGATCGGCAAGCAGAAGCTCTAGCCTTGCCAGTTCGGCGGTCAAACGCTCGATGCGCGCCTCGGCGGCTTGGGCGGCCTTCTTGAGGTGCGCTACCGCGGCGCGCGCGTCGGCGTTGGCGCGGCGCAATTCCCTTTTGCTCGGCTTGCCGACGGCCCCTTCGTTTCGCTTGCCGGCGGCATCCTTGCTGCCGTCGCTCAATTTGCCGCGTCGTTCGTCAAGCAGAAGGTTGCGGTAGTCGTCGAGATCGCCCTCGTAGGCGGTTACGGTGCCGTCCTTCACAAGCCAAAGCCGATCGGCGGTCAACTCGACCGTATGGGGGTCGTGGCTGACGATGATGACGGCGCCGTCATAGTCGTTGAGCGCCTCGACAAGGGCTTCGCGAGCGTCGATATCGAGATGGTTAGTCGGCTCGTCGAGCAGCATGAGATTGGGCGCGTTGCGGCTCATGAGCGCAAAGAGCAGGCGCGCCTTCTCCCCGCCGGAGAGGGCACCTGCCCTGACCTCGGCGCGCATCTGCGTGAAGCCGAAGCGCCCGAGATGGGCGCGCACCTGCGTATCGTCCGATTTGGACATGAGGCGCTTCATATGCTCGAAGGGCGTCGCCGCGAGATCGAGTTCCTCCGCCTGATCCTGCGCGAAGTAGCCGACCTTGAGCTTGCCCGAAGCGCGCCGTTGGCCTTGCAACGGCGCAAGCCGGCCTGCGAGCAGTTTCATCAATGTCGACTTGCCGTTGCCGTTGGCGCCGAGCAGCGCTATGCGATCGTCCGGGTCTACGCGTAAGGATAGCCTGCTCAGTATCGGCGCATCGGGTGCATACCCCGCGGCCGCACCCTCGAGTGCCAGGAGCGGGGGAGGTAGCTTTTCTGGGCTCGGAAACTCGAAGCGCACCACGTTCTCCTCGGCGACGGCGACGACGGGCTCCATCCGCTCGAGCGCCTTGAGCCGGCTTTGCGCTTGGCGGGCCTTGCTCGCCTTGGCGCGAAAGCGGTCGATGAAGGCCTGGATATGCCGGCGCTCCGCCATCTGGCGGGAAGCGAGCGCGGCCCGGTGAGCAAGGCGCTCGCGCCGCGTTCGCTCGAAGCGATCGAAGCCGCCGCTATAGAGGACGAGTTTGCCGCCGTCGATGTGGAGAATACGGTCGACCACCTTGTTCAGGAGTTCGCGGTCGTGGCTCACCACGAGGACGGTGTTCGAGTAGCTGGCGAGGAAGTTTTCGAGCCACATGGTGGCTTCGAGGTCGAGATGGTTGGTCGGTTCGTCGAGGAGGAGGAGATCGGGGGCTGCAAAAAGTGCGGCCGCGAGTGCGACGCGCATTCGCCATCCGCCCGAGAAGTCGCTGAGCGGCCTCGACTGTGCCGCCTCGTTGAAACCGAGGCCGGCGAGAATCCGGGCCGCGCGCGGAATGGCGCGGTGCGCCTCGATGTCCGTCAGGCGATGATGGATATCGGCGATGCGTTGCGGATCGCCGGTCTGCTCCGCTTCCGCGAGGAGGGTGGCGCGTTCCCGATCCGCCTTGAGAACGAATTCCACGAGCGTGTCGGAAGCCGGCGGCATCTCCTGGGCCACCGTGCCGACCTTTAGCCCGGAGGTGAGCTGGATCTCGCCGCCGTCGGAATCGATCTCTCGCAAGATCAGACGCAGAAGCGTCGTCTTGCCGGCACCGTTCTTGCCGACGAGGCCGACGCGGGCGCCGTCGGCGATTGTCGCCGATGCGCGTTCGAAGAGGTTGCGACCGGCGATCCGATAGGTGAGGTCGGCGATCTGAAGCATATAACGGGTCTCGGACGCAGGTTTTCCAGCGCTGGGTGATACAGTGGTTGCCCTCGGCGCTCAAGCTGTCTATAAGCGCGGCGCAGATTGGTCCGCGCCGATCGGGGATCCACGCGAGCCAACCGCCAATTCAGCAAATATTGGGAGCGAGTTTTCCATGGCCATCGAGCAAACCCTCTCGATCATCAAGCCCGATGCCACGCGCCGCAACCTGACCGGCCAAATCAACGCGCGCTTCGAGTCGGCCGGGCTCAGGATCGTCGCACAAAAGCGCCTATGGCTTACGCGCGGTCAAGCCGAACGTTTTTATGCCGTGCATAGGGAGCGGCCGTTCTTCAAAAGCCTCTGCGATTTCATGATCTCGGGTCCCGTCGTCGTGCAGGTTTTGGAGGGAGAGGGCGCCGTCGCAAGGAACCGCGACGTCATGGGAGCGACCAACCCGGCAAACGCTGCGCCGGGCACCATCCGCAAGGACTTCGCCGAATCGATCGAGGCGAATTCGGTGCACGGGTCCGACGCTCCTGAAACCGCCCGGAGCGAGATCGGCTTCTTCTTCAGCACGCTCGAACTCGTCGGATAACCAGGCGAACCGTCGAATTTAAGCACTGGCGTGCGAACGGGCCGCTTGCCCCTCCAAGAGAGGACCGAATGAGCGTTCAGGCAGGAAGACAAATGCCGAATCGCGGAATCGATATTCTTGCAAGCGGTCGCGGGGCGATCAAAGCAGGAAAATCGCGAGCAGCGAGAGCACCACGATAACGGATCCGAGGCCGATGGTCGCAACACGGATGAAGCCATGCCACGTGTCGAGGTGCGATTGCATGTCGAAATCGGCGGCCATCGAAAATTCTCCCTTGTGCAACTGCCCTTGCGACCGGCGCCCATATTGCCCGAGGCCTGCTTAGACGGGCAAGGGGCAATGTCTCCCGCCTATTGCGCATCACGGATGCTGTCGACGTCCAGGGCTTCGATGGCCGGCCGGGCGTCATCGTCGATCCGCACGCGGCCGCTTTCGACGTGGACGCGACCTTCGGCGATCAAGCGCAGTGCAAGGGGATAGCAGCGATGCTCGGCCTTGAGCACGCGGGCCGCGAGGATAGCCGCATCGTCATTTGGGCGGACGGGGACCCTGGCCTGCAGGATGATGGGACCTGCGTCGAGTTCGGGTGTGACGAAATGCACGGTGCATCCGTGAAGACGCTCGCCGGTCTCGATCGCGCGCTCGTGCGTGCGAAGGCCGCGGAAGGAGGGTAGCAAGGACGGATGAATGTTGATGATTTTGCCCGCCCATGCCGCGATGAAGCCCTCCGACAACACCCGCATGAAGCCGGCGAGGCAAACGAGGTCGACGCCTTTCTCGCGCAATGCTGCATCGAGTGACGCGTCGAATGCCTCACGCGTGGCGAATCGACCGTGTTCGATCACCGCGCTCGGGATACCTGCTTTTTCCGCCCGGGTGAGGCCGGCGGCTTGCGCCACATTTGAAATCACCAGCACGATCGCGGCGGGAAAACCGGGTGCTTCGCAGGCGTCGATGAGGGCTTGCAGATTGCTGCCGCGACCGGATATGAGCACGCCGACCTTGAGCGGCACGCCCATTCTCAATCGCTCCACGCGGCGTCCATATTCTTGATGACGACCTCCGGCTCGGCCATTCGCTGACTGATGACGGCGCCGATCCGGTAAACCGTCTCTCCGCCTTGCACGAGAATTCTCGTGGCCAGCTCGACGTCTTCAGGGTGGGCCACCGCCACCATGCCGATGCCGCAGTTGAAGGTCCGCGCGAGCTCCCGCGAGGGGATGTTCGCCGCACGGCGCAGCCAGCGAAAGACGGGAAGGAGCGGCCAGGATCTCGCATCGAGCTCGACGCCGGTGCCGCGCGGCAGCACGCGTGGGATATTCTCGAAGAGCCCGCCACCCGTGATGTGCGCAAGCGCCTGGACCGCACCAGCCCGCGCTGCGGCCAGGCAACTTCGCACATAGATGCGCGTCGGCGTCAGAAGCGCTTCTCCGAGCGAGCAGCTTCGATCGAAGGGGGCCGGATCGCCGTAGCTCAGTCCCTGTTCCTCGACCACTTTGCGCACGAGCGAGAAGCCGTTCGAATGCACGCCAGAGGCGGCCAGCCCGAGGATCACGTCGCCGGCGCGCACCGACGATCCCGTGAGCACGTCGCCGCGCTCGACCGCACCGACCGCGAAGCCGGCAAGATCGTAGTCCCGCTCGGCATAGATGCCGGGCATCTCCGCCGTCTCACCGCCGATCAAGGCGCAGCCCGCGTCCACGCAGCCGCGCGCAATACCCTTGATCACGGCGGTGGCGTGGACCACGTCGAGCTTGCCCGTCGCGAAGTAGTCGAGCATGAGGAGCGGCTCCGCCCCCTGCACGACAAGATCGTTCACAACCATCGCCACGAGATCGATGCCGATCTCGTCGTGCCGCCCGGCCGCGATCGCAACCTTGAGCTTGGTGCCTACGCCGTCGGTGGTCGATACCAGGATCGGGTCCTTGTAACCGGCGGCCCTGAGATCGAAGAGGGCGCCGAACCCGCCGAGGGTGGCGTCTGCCCCCTTGCGCCGGGTCGCGCGCGCAAACGGCTTAATGGCCTCGACTAGCGCCTCGCCCGCATCGATGTCAACGCCCGCGTCCTTGTATGTCCGGGTGGTATGGTCGCTCGAGGTCGTTATGGCTTCCTCGTCCGGATGAGAGCGGGTATAACGGGCTGCGGCCCACGAACCCAAGGCCGACAATACTTGATCCAGAACGGTTTGCAATGTTCCAACGAAGCCGCAACCTCGCCAAGCCTTGGGCGGCGAGAAACCCATTCCCGCTCGCGATCCCCGTCATACCGATTGTCCTGAGCATTTGGGGCCTTGTCTTGCTCGCACCGGTATCGCCGGCGTCGGCGCAAAGTGCAGACGTGTTCACGGTGCGCGACGTGCACGTCGACGAGACCGCAGGGACCGCGGCGCAAGCCCGTGAGCATGCCCTTGCGGTCGGCCAACGGCTCGCGATTCAGCAACTCTTCGCACGGCTCACATTGAAGGAGGACGAAGCGCGTCTCCCACGCCTGAGTGACGCGGAGCTTGCCGACGTGGTCGGGAGCTATGAGGTGCAAACTGAGAAGAACTCCCCCGTCCGCTACATAGGAACGCTCACCTATCACTTCAATCAGCGCGGCATCGAGCAAATTCTGCGCGATCGCGGTATTCCCTTCGCGGCGACGATGAGCAAGCCCATCGTGGTGCTTCCAGTCCTTCAGTCAGGCAATGGCCAGTCTTTATGGGACGAGCCCAATCCGTGGAGGCGCGCTTGGACGAGCCTGCCGCCAGCCGGCGGTCTCGTGCCTTTCGTGGTGCCAGGCGGGGATCGCCAGGACAGCGACACCTTGAATGCCGACGACGCCGTGCGGGGAAACGCGGACAAGCTGACGGCACTCGCCAGGCGTTACGCAACGAACTCGACCCTCGTTGCGATCGCGAGTCCCCGCGGCGACGCCAACAGCACCATCGCGCGCATCGATGTCTCTTATAGCCGGCAGGGTGGAGGCGGTGCTACACCCGCAACCGTGATCAGCGTCAGCGGCCAGCCGGCCGAATCGAGCGACGCCCTTTTCGCCCGTGCCGCACGCCAGGTCGAAGACGATGTCAGCGAGCGGTGGAAGCAAGAAAACCTCATCCACTTCGGACAGGCGCAGGAGGCGATTGTCACGGTACCGCTCGCCTCTCTCGAAGATTGGGTCCGGATCCGCCGTGCCCTCGAACAAATTCCGTTCGTAAGCCGGGTAGACCTTGTCTATTTCGCACGCGACGAGGCGCGCGTCGATCTCCATTACCTCGGCGATCCGGGCCAGCTCAAGCTGGCACTGGCCCAGCGCGACCTGCTCCTTACGGATGACGCGGGCGGCATGATGCTTCGGCCCGCATCGGGTGCTGCCGCGAAGGAGAGTGCGACGGAGTAAAGGGGAGGTGGTCGAAGCGGCCGTGATCAATCTGCCCAATCTCGTAACGCTGTCTCGGCTGCTCGCTTCACCGCTTGCCGTCTACCTTATCTTGAACGAAGCATGGACTGTAGCATTCTGGCTTTTCCTGATTGCGGGTTTGTCGGATGCGCTCGACGGTTATCTCGCCGTCCGGCTCAATGCGCACACGCGCGTCGGCAGCATCCTCGATCCTTTGGCCGACAAAGTCCTGCTGGTCAGTGTTTTCGTCGTGATGGGATATGAACATAGACTACCGCAATGGATCGTCATCCTCGTGGTATTTCGCGATCTCCTGATCATCGGCGGTGCGCTGCTCGTGCATGCCTTGACGGGCAAGCTCGAAATGCGCCCGCTCATGATTAGCAAGATCAATACGGTCATGCAGTTCATCTTGCCGGCCTATGTGCTCGGAACGCTCAGTCTTGGGATCGACGACACCCGGATTCAACCCGTGCTCATCTGGATTGTCGCGGCAACGACGTGCCTTTCGGGCGCTGCCTACGTGGTGGTCTGGACGCGGCGCACCGCGGACCTCGGGGACGGCGGATGAGGGTCGTCAAATCGCCCGTCACAAGATCGCGCCGAGGCCTTTCGACGCGCGAAACCCATCTGCCGCCGACATAGAGGGATATAGCGTGGCCCAGCTCACCCTCGATCTCGGTCACCGGCCCGCCTTCGGGCGGGAGGATTTTCTGGTGTCCCCTTGCAACGCGGAAGCAGTCGCCTGGCTCGATCGCTGGCCCGATTGGCCGGCGCCGGCGCTGACGGTGTATGGCGCCCCCGGCTGCGGCAAGAGCCACTTGGCTCAAGTGTGGCGCGCACGTTCGGGCGCTTCGGTCATGGCGCGTGAGGCACTTGTCACCGCGTCGCTCGACGAACGCGTCGGTGCAGGAATGGCGTTCATCGTCGAGGATGCGGATTGCGGCCTGGATGAGCGGGCGCTGCTTCATCTCTACAACATGCTCGCCGAGCGAGGTGGGCACCTTCTCGTGACCTCGGCAATCGCACCCGCACGTCTTGCGATCAAGCTCGCCGATCTGCGCTCACGCCTCGTGGCCGCACCCGCCGTCGCAGTTGCACCACCCGACGAAGCGCTGATCGGCGCATTGCTCGTCAAGCTCTTCGCCGATCGGCAGCTCCGCGTGGAAGCTGAGCTGATCGGCTTTCTTTTGGCGCGGATGGAGCGCTCCTACGAGGCGGCATGCGCCCTCGTCGACCGGCTCGACGCCGCGGCCCTTGCGGCCCGGCGGCGGATTACGGTACCTCTAGCTCGCGAAGTGCTGAGTCGTATCGGCTCAACCGAGCGCACCTGAGGGAGGGCGAGCATGGATCTCGGAATTGCCGGCAAGAAGGCGATTGTTTGCGCGGCGAGCAAGGGCCTCGGCAAGGCATGCGCTTTCTCACTCGCACGCGAAGGCGCCGACGTCACGATCCTCGCGCGCACGCGCGAAACGCTCGACGCGACGGCTGCCGAAATTCGCGCCAAAACGGGAAGCAAGGTGACCGCGGTCGCCTGCGACATCACCACCGACGAAGGCCGCGCTGCCGCGCTCGCCGCATGTCCCAGTCCCGACATCCTCGTGAACAATGCGGGCGGCCCACCGCCAGGCGACTTTCGCGAATGGGACAAGGATGCGTGGTTCAAGGCGCTCAACAACAACATGGTAACGCCCATCCTTCTGATAAAATCGACCGTCGACGGCATGATCGCGCGCAAGTGGGGCCGCATCGTCAACATCACGTCGGGTGCGGTGAAGGCGCCCATTCCAACACTCGGCCTGTCGAATGGTGCGCGCACCGGCTTGACCGGTTTCGTCGCCGGCCTCGCGCGTCAGACCGTCAGGCACAACGTCACGATCAACGGCCTCCTGCCCGGCCCCTTCGAAACGGATCGATTGCTCGACACTGTGCGGTTCCAGGCCCAAAAACTCGGCAAGTCCTACGATGAACAGTTGGCCCAGACCCGAGCCGCAAACCCCGCCGGTCGAATCGGTATTCCCGCCGAATTCGGGGACGCCTGCGCCTATCTTTGCAGCGCACAGGCGAGCTTCATCACGGGCCAAAACTTTTTAATGGATGGGGGCGCTTACCAAGGTACGCTGTAACATATTGCAATAAAACCGCCATTTTTGTTATCCCCGTTACACACAGGCTGTGTACGCGTACTAGCCGTGCGGCAGTTGTCCGCAATGGGCCATTTCGGATACACTTCGTTCCGCTGGGTGGCGCCAAACAGACAATAGAAATCTTCAAGGCGAGCGTGGGGTTAGGTCAACCGCGCCGGGGCCGGGATGAACGACGAAATCGAACTCAAGCTTGCGGTCGCGCCCGAGCATGTCGAGCGGCTGAAGCGGCATCCCATTTTGCGTGCCCTCAAGGAAACGCGCGGTACGACCAAGCGTCTTGTCAGCACTTATTACGACACGCCGGCACTCGAACTTCTGCACAAAGCTGTCGCACTTCGCGTGCGGAAAATCGGGCAGCAGCGGATCCAGACGATCAAGCGCGAGCCGAAAGCGGGCAAAAGCCTGATCGCGCGCCAGGAGTGGGAAAAGCATATCGACGGTGACCGCCCGGATATCTCGATGGTTGAAGATCCCGAACTTCGGAGTTTGATTGAAACCCACGCCAACGAGGGCGAACTCAAGCCGGTATTCGTAACGGACGTGACGCGGCAGGTTTGGCCGATTCGCATGGGTACGAGCAGAATCGAATGTGCGCTCGATGTCGGCGAGATCAAGGCCGAAGGCAAGACCGCACCGGTATGCGAGGTCGAACTCGGTCTTGTTTCCGGGACACCGTCCAAGCTTTTCGAGCTGGCCCGCAAGCTGAACAAGACCATACCGCTCAGGCTCGAGCACACGAGCAAGGCGGAACGCGGCTATAACCTCCTGACCGGCGTGACACCGGCCCCCAAGCGAGCGGCCGCCGTGCATCTCGAAAGCGAGATGACCGTGCGAAGTGCTTTTGCCGCGATTGCTCGCGGCTGCGTGATGCACATACTCGACAACGTGGAAAGCGCGCATCACGGCGAGGATCCTGAAGGCCTTCATCAGCTTCGTGTCGGCATCAGGCGCTTGCGCGCTGCCTTCTCGGTCTTCCGCGAGGCGATTCCGGAGACGGATAGGGAGGCGATCGGGGGCCAACTTCGCCGGCTCCAGCAAGAGCTCGGCCCCGCACGGGAATGGGATGTCTTCATAGACAGCACGATGCGGATCGTTGCGAAGCGGCTTCATAGCGCCAAAGGGCTGGATGTCCTTCTCGATGCTGCCGAAGGAGAACGGCGGCGCGGCTACGAACGCGCACGGACAGCGCTCACGGATCCACTCTGCACGGATTTGCTTCTCCATCTCGAGGCATGGCTGGATGGAATGCTCACGAATGGCATCAACTTCACCAACGGCCACAAGCATGAAGGCGAAGACACCCTCAATGGTGTCCTCGACCGGCCCATCCTCGCGTTCGCGACCGAGGTATTGCGCGCGCGCCATGCGAAGGTTCTCAAGCTCGGCGCTCGAGGCCGCAAGATCAGCGACGATGAGATTCACGAGCTGCGCATCCGCGTGAAGAAATTGCGGTATGCGATCGAGTTCTTCCGCGACCTTTACAACGACAAATCCATCAAACGCTTCACGACGACCCTGAGAGGACTACAGGAGGTCCTCGGCACGGCCCATGACGCCCTTGTGGCCGACGATCTGATCCCGCGCCTCGAGACGATCGCAGATGTTGGGGCGGAGCGGGCGATCGGCCAGCTTCAGGGCTGGTGCGCGGCCCAAATCAAGCACGACCGCAAGCGGCTCGATGCATTGTGGGGCAATTTCGCCCGCCTTCGCCCGTTCTGGAAATAGCGCGGATTCGCAGTCGATCCGGATTCCCGATCGTCGCCTTAGTCAGCGTCGCGAGGCGTCCAGAGGCGGACGAGTTCAGCCGTCCCCGCATCGAGGGCGCGCCATTTCGTCCCGGAAAAATTCAATTCGGCCAACGCCGCCGTTGGAAATTTGACGGCAAGTCGATCGAGCATTGCCCGGTCGCCGCGGCCGGCCAGCGATTGCGCAAGCCCTTGGAGGCCGGGATTGTGCCCGATCAGCATCGCCGAGGGCGTGTCATCTGGCACGCGCCGAAGCCGTCCCAAGAGCTTTCGCGCACTCGCGAGGTAAAGCTGCCGTTCGACGGAGAGCGTATATTTGTTCGTGAACGCAGGCGCTATGCGCTTGAAGGTTTCCTGCGTCCGCGTCGCAGATGAGCAAAGAATCAGCTCCGGTGCGACGCCGAACCTCGATATGGCCTCGACCAGTGCTCGGCAGGCCCGCTTGCCGCGGCCTGACAGGCTGCGATCGAAATCGGCAAGGCCCGGTTCGTCCCAGCTCGATTTGGCGTGCCGCAGAAGATAGAGCGTTTTCATGATCGTTTCGTTACATAGGGGCTGACCGCCAACGCCTCGATCATGACACGCGCCGGGCCAAAGAGTAATATCCGACAGCGGCGAAGCATGTGGTGTCATATCCGGGCGGTAACGTCGGGGCCGGATTTTCCCGAGACTCACGTTGTCGGCACGCTGCCGTCGGTAAAAGGCGAGAGGAGGTTCAAGTGCGCGACGACAGGCAAATGGTCGACGTCCCATTGGACGCCGGTTCGGAAGACCGCTTCATCAACCGTGAGCTTTCCTGGCTTGCCTTCAATGAGCGCGTGCTGGCCGAAGCCGAAAATCCGAATCATCCGCTTCTTGAGCGTCTTCGCTTTGTCTCGATCTCCGCGAGCAACCTCGACGAGTTCTACATGGTGCGCGTCGCCGGCCTCAAGGCGCAAATGGCTGCCGGCGTGACGACGCCGAGCCAGGACGGGTTGACTCCCGCCGAGCAACTCGAGGGGATAAGTAATCGCACAAGCGACCTCGTCCATAGTCAGCAGCGGCTCTGGCGCATCCTTCGGAACGAATTGAACGAGGCGGGATTGTCGGTGGTCGAGGCGCACGAGTTTTCCGAGAAGGAGCGGGATTGGGTCGAGGAATATTTCAACGATCAGATTTTTCCGGTCCTGACCCCGCTTGCCATCGACCCGGCGCATCCATTCCCATTCATTCCCAATCTCGGCTTTTCGATCGTGCTCGAGCTCTCGCGAGCCGAGGATGGGAAGAATCTGATGGCGCTCGTGCCGATTCCAAACCAGATCGATCGCTTCACGCGCCTTCCGGGGCGGAAGATCCGTTTTCTTCCGGTCGAAGGCGTTGTGGGTCTCTTTCTCGATCGCCTGTTTCCGGGATTCGAGGTTCTGGGTCTCGGTCTGTTCCGCGTATTGCGCGACAGCGAGGTTGAAATCGAGGAAGAAGCGGAGGACCTCGTCCGCGTCTTCGAATCGGCACTCAAGCGTCGGCGTCGCGGCAACGTCATCCACCTCGTCATCAACCAGGGCATGCCCCCCGCAATCGCGCGATTTGTGATCGACAAGTTTCGCGTCGCCCAAGCGGACGTCGCGGAGGTCGACGGCCTAATCGGATTGGCGAGTACCAAGGAGTTGATCGTTTCCGAGCGGCGCGATCTGCTGTTCACGCCATATAATCCTCGTTTTCCCGAACGCATCAGGGATTTCGGCGGCGATTGTTTCGCGGCGATCCGCCACAAGGACATCATCGTGCATCATCCCTATGAAAGCTTCGATGTGGTGGTGCAGTTCATCCGGCAAGCCGCCGCCGATCCTGCCGTCGTCGCGATCAAGCAGACGCTTTACCGGACAAGCGACGATTCGCCGATCGTGAAGGCGCTCGTCGAAGCGGCTGAGGCCGGCAAGTCGGTCACCGCCGTCGTCGAGCTAAAGGCCCGCTTCGACGAAGCAGCCAACATCCGCTGGGCTCGCGATCTCGAGCGATCCGGCGCTCAGGTGATTTACGGATTCCTCGACCTCAAGACGCACGCCAAGGTCTCTCTCGTGGTGCGGCGTGAGGGCAAGGTACTCTGCTCCTATGTCCATTTCGGCACGGGCAATTACCACCCGATTACCGCGAAAATTTATACCGATCTCTCGTTCTTCACCTGCGATCCGGCCCTGTGTCACGATGCGGCGAGACTCTTCAACTTCATGACCGGATACGCGCGTCCGAGAAAGCCGGAAAAAATCGCGATCGCCCCCATCAACCTGCGCGAGTTTCTTCTGAGCCACATCGAAGCGGAAATCGCGCACTCCAAGGAAGGAAAGCCTGCGCAAATCTGGGCCAAGCTCAATTCGGTGGTCGATCCGCAGGTGATCGACGCGCTCTACCGGGCAAGCCAGGCGGGCGTTCAGATCGATCTCGTCGTACGTGGCATTTGCTGCTTGCGACCGGGCGTTCCGGGGCTGTCCGAGAATATCCGGGTCAAGAGCATCGTCGGGCGCTTTCTCGAACATGGCCGAATCGTTTGCTTTGGCGCCGGACATGCTTTGCCCTCGCCGGAGGCCAAGGTGTTCATCTCGTCGGCCGACTGGATGCCGCGGAATCTCGATCGTCGGGTCGAGACTCTCGTGCCGATCGAGAATCCAACGGTGCACGAGCAGGTCATGGGCCAAGTCATGGTCGCCAATCTGAAGGATGTTGCGCAAAGCTGGGTCCTTGGATCCAATGGCGGCTACACGCGCCTCAAGGCCGATAAGGGGGCCTTCAGCGCCCACACCTACTTCATGACGAACCCCAGCCTTTCAGGGCGCGGTAGCGCGCTCAAGAAGTCCAAGATCGTGCCGCGACTGATCTCGAAGCAGGTGTGAGGTCAACTCGTGGAGGCAAGCCGCCGGGCTGAGGCAGTCGTGGTGAAGTCGGCTCGGATCGGCGTGATCGACCTTGGGTCGAATTCAATCCGTCTCGTGGTCTACGATCGGCTGCGCCGCTCGCCCGCGGTCGAGTTCAACGAACGCGTCCTTTGCGGCCTAGGCCGCGGGCTTGCGCGCACCGGTCGTCTTAGTACCGACGGTCGGATGCGAGCCCTCGAAAACCTCGCGCGTTTTGTGCTGCTCGCACGGCATATGCAGGTCGACCGCCTCGACATCCTGGCGACGGCAGCCGTGCGCGACGCCACCGATGGCGCCCAATTTGTCGAGGAAGTAGAGCGGCGCTGCAAGCACAAGGTCCAGGTTGTCACCGGCCAGGACGAAGCGCGCTTATCGGCGCTTGGCGTGCTCTC
>DASPOR010000174.1 GCA_035625915.1 Alphaproteobacteria bacterium
ACTCGGCCGTCGGCCGCTGGGGCAATCTTGCCCGCACCGGCTGCCGCTCCTCGGGTCGCGGCTGCACTAGCTCCACGTTCAGCCCAAGCGCCCGCATCTCCTTGACGAGGACGTTGAAGCTTTCCGGGATGCCCGCCTCGAAGGTGTCGTCGCCGCGCACGATGGCCTCGTAGACCTTGGTGCGGCCGGCAACGTCGTCCGATTTGACGGTCAGCATCTCCTGCAGCGTGTAGGCCGCGCCGTAAGCCTCGCGCGCCCACACCTCCATTTCGCCGAAGCGCTGGCCGCCGAACTGCGCCTTCCCGCCCAGCGGCTGCTGAGTGACAAGGCTGTAAGGCCCAATCGAGCGTGCGTGGATCTTGTCGTCCACAAGATGGTGAAGCTTCAACATATAGATGTAGCCCACCGTCACCTTGCGCTCGAACGGCTCGCCGGTGCGCCCGTCATGTAGCGTCACCTGCCCGGAGGTGTCGAGATCGGCTGCCTGGAGCAGCGCCGTCACGTCGCCCTCATGCGCCCCATCGAACACCGGGGTGGCTACGGGAACGCCGTCGCGCAGATCCTCGCTCACCTCGATGAGACGATCATCTTTCAGCGCACCGACTGCCTTGTCGTCACCATAGACGGACTTGAGCAGGTCTTTGAGCGGCTTCACCTTCTTTGAGGCATTGTACGCATCGAGAGCTTCGCCGATCTTGCGGCCCAAGCCCCGGCACGCCCAGCCGAGATGGGTCTCCAGAATCTGGCCCACATTCATGCGGCTCGGCACGCCGAGCGGGTTGAGCACGATGTCGATCGGGGTTCCGTCATCCAGATACGGCATGTCCTCGATCGGCACGATCTGACTGATCACGCCCTTGTTGCCATGGCGCCCGGCCATCTTATCGCCGGGCTGGATCTTGCGCTTCACCGCGACGAAAACTTTGACCATCTTCATCACGCCCGGAGGCAGCTCGTCGCCGCGCTGCAGTTTGTCAACTTTGTCGACGAAGCGCTGCTCGAGCCCCTTCTTGGCGTCTTCATATTGACGGCGGATGGCCTCGACTTCGGCCATGGCCTTCTCGTTCTTGAGCGCGACCTCCCACCAATAGGAACGTGGTACCTCATCGAGCAATGCCTCGGTGACCTTGGCGTCCTTCTTGATGCCCTTTGGTCCCTTCGACACGACCTTGTGCATCAGCACGTCTTTGAGACGGCCGTACACATTGCGGTCGAGGATGGCGAGCTCGTCGTCGCGGTCCTTAGCGAGACGCTCGATCTCCTCCCGCTCGATGGCCATTGCGCGTTCGTCCTTCTCTACGCCGTGTCGATTGAACACGCGCACCTCGACGATTGTCCCGGTCACGCCGGGCGGTAGCTTGAGCGAGGTGTCGCGCACGTCGGACGCCTTCTCGCCGAAA
Organism: Alphaproteobacteria bacterium; assembly: GCA_035625915.1. NCBI lineage: Bacteria > Pseudomonadati > Pseudomonadota > Alphaproteobacteria > Alphaproteobacteria bacterium. The sequence continues at coordinate 1,401 of DASPOR010000174.1, forward strand.
ATGGCGCGGAGCAATTTCTCCTCCGGCGTCATCGGGCTCTCGCCCTTTGGCGTGATCTTGCCGACCAGAATGTCGCCAGGATTCACCTCGGCGCCGATATAGACGATACCCGCCTCGTCGAGGTTCTTCAGCGCCTCCTCCGAGACGTTCGGGATATCGCGCGTGATCTCTTCCGGCCCGAGCTTGGTGTCGCGGGCCATTACCTCGAACTCCTCGATATGGATCGAGGTAAACACGTCGTCGCGCACGACGCGCTCGGAGATCAGGATGGAATCCTCGAAGTTGTAGCCCATCCATGGCATGAAGGCGACAAGCACGTTTCGCCCGAGCGCGAGCTCGCCGAAATCGGTCGATGGACCGTCGGCGATGATCTCGCCAGCCTGCACCTGATCGCCTACCCGCACGAGCGGGCGCTGATTGATGCAGGTGTTCTGGTTCGAGCGCTGGAACTTGCGTAGATTATAGATGTCAACGCCTGACTTCGACGGATCGGTTTCCTCGGTCGCCCGCACCACGATGCGGGTGGCGTCGACCTGATCGACTACGCCGGTACGGCGTGCGCCAATCGCAGCGCCTGAATCGCGGGCCACCACCTCTTCCATACCGGTGCCGACGAGCGGCGCTTCCGCCGTGATCAGCGGCACGGCCTGACGCTGCATATTGGAACCCATGAGAGCCCGGTTGGCGTCGTCGTTCTCGAGGAACGGAATAAGCGCGGCCGCCACCGACACGAGCTGCTTCGGCGACACGTCAATGAGGTCGACCCTCTCCGGCGGAATCAGCTCCACGTCGCCGGCATGCCGGCACACGATCAGCTCCTCGGTGAAGGTGCCGTTCGGCGCGAGCTTCGCATTGGCTTGCGCGATGATGTAGCGCGCCTCCTCCATGGCCGAGAGGTAAACCACCTCGTCGGTCACTTTGCCCTTGACCACGCGGCGGTAAGGACTCTCGATGAAGCCGTATTTGTTCACTCGCGCATAGGTGGCGAGCGAGTTGATGAGACCGATATTCGGTCCCTCCGGCGTCTCGATCGGACAGATGCGGCCGTAATGGGTTGGGTGCACGTCGCGCACCTCAAAGCCGGCCCGTTCGCGGGTGAGACCGCCAGGCCCAAGCGCGGAGAGCCGCCGCTTGTGGGTGATCTCCGACAGCGGGTTCGTCTGATCCATAAACTGCGACAGCTGGGAAGACCCGAAGAACTCGCGGACCGCGGCAGCCGCTGGCTTCGCATTGATCAGGTCCTGCGGCATCACCGTGTCGATATCAACGGAGCTCATGCGCTCCTTGATCGCCCGCTCCATGCGCAAGAGGCCCACGCGATACTGATTCTCCATCAGCTCGCCGACTGACCGCACACGTCGGTTGCCAAGATGATCGATGTCGTCGATCTCGCCCTTGCCGTCGCGCAGGTCCACGAGCGTCTTGATGACGGCCAGAATGTCCTCTTTGCGCAGCGTGCGCACTGTATCCGGGCATTCGAGGTCGAGCCGCATATTCATCTTGACGCGGCCCACGGCGGACAGGTCGTACCGCTCGGAGTCGAAGAAAATGCCGTTGAACAGCGTCGCAGCGGCCTCGAGCGTCGGCGGCTCACCGGGACGCATGACGCGATAGATATCGAGGAGCGCCTCCTCGGTATTCGAATTCTTGTCGATGGCAAGCGTGTTGCGGATGAAGGCGCCGACATTGACATGGTCGATATCGAGGAGCGGGAGCTCCTTGAGACTCAGCTCTCTCAATGCGGCGACGAGCTTGGCATCGATCTCCTCGCCAGCCTCGGCGTAGATCTCGCCAGTCTCCATGTTGACGATGTCCTCTGCGAGGTAGCGGCCATGGAGATCCTCGTCCTTTACGAGGAGATCCTTCAGGCCTTCATCGGCGAGCTTCTTGGCGAGACGGGCCGTGACCTTGCGGCCAGCTTCGATCGCGGTCTTGCCGGTCTTGGCGTCGATCAGATCGCTCGACGACTTGATGCCGCGCATCCGGTCGGGTCGGAACGGCATCCGCCAGCCTTCCTTGGTGGCCTTGAGTGGAATGCGGTCATAGAAGGTCGAGAGGATCTCTTCGTCGTCGAGGCCGAGCGCATAGAGAAGCGTCGTCACCGGAAGCTTCCGGCGTCGGTCGATGCGCACATAGACGATGTCCTTGGCGTCGAACTCGAAGTCGAGCCAGGAGCCGCGATAGGGAATGATGCGGGCTGCGAAGAGCAGCTTGCCAGAGGAATGGGTCTTGCCGCGGTCGTGGTCGAAGAACACGCCCGGGCTGCGATGCATCTGCGAGACAATGACACGCTCGGTGCCGTTGATGACGAAGGTGCCGTTCGACGTCATGAACGGCATGTCGCCCATATAGACGTCCTGCTCCTTGATGTCCTTGACCGAGCGGGCGCCAGTTTCCTCGTTCACATCGAACACGATGAGCCTGAGGGTCACCTTCAACGGCGCGGCGAAGGTCATGCCGCGCTGCTGACACTCATCGACGTCATATTTCGGCTGCTCGAAGGCATAGCGCACAAACTCAAGCTGCGCGCGCTCGCCGAAGTCCCGAATGGGAAATACCGAACGGAACACAGCCTGCAGACCCTCGTCGGGACGTCCCCCCTCGGGCTCATCCACCATCAGGAACTGATCGTAGGACTGCTTCTGCACCTCGATAAGGTTGGGCATTTCGGCCACTTCATGGATGCGGCCAAACATTTTCCGCAACCGCTTACGACCGTTCGAAGAAGTCTGCTGCGCCATGTGGTCCTCTCAAGCTCGAAGAGACGGCTCACCCGAGCCCCCACAGTTCGATTGCGGAGGTTCTGGCGAAGCGTCACTGACAATTGATGGGTTATGCCCGTGCGGAGTCCCGATCGGCAATATCGGGTCCGCACGGCACATTTTCAACCCAAGCTATTTCAACTCGACGGTCGCGCCAGCGCCCTCGAGCTGCTTCTTTATCTTGTCTGCCTC
>DASPOR010000175.1 GCA_035625915.1 Alphaproteobacteria bacterium
TGCTGGAACGGCTCAAAATGGGCCGCGAAATTTGACTTGATAGGCAAGCTTGGCCCGCTCCGGGTCGGGCGACCACGCCGGTTGGCCGGGTCGCACCATGGCGTAAGCGGCACGCGCGATCTTGGCGGGGTCCGGGTAGAACTCGCTCTCCAAGGCCGGCGTCGTCGGGCAGGTCGTGGGGGCATAGCCCATCCGGACTGCTTCGAACCTCTGCCCATTTCCAAGTCGCTCGGCCACGGCCGCCACGATTTCGGCACTCGCTCCTGTTCCGGTCCAGGCGTTGTCGACGACGAGAAGTCGCCCGGTCTTGCGCACCGACGATAGAATCGTCTCGACATCGAGCGGCAGAAGCGAGATCGGGTCGATCACCTCGGCCTCGATACCCTCCTCCGCGAGCAACTCGTGCGCACGCATGCATTCGACCAGCATGTTGGAGATCCCGACGATCGTAATGTCGCCGCCCGCCGTGCAAACGCGCGCCTTGCCGAAGGGAACCTCGTACGTTTCCTCGGGCACGAAGGCATCCGTGAAATAAAGCAGACGATGCTCGACGAAGATTACGGGATTGTCGTCCCGGATCGCCGCGATCAGGCACTCCTTGGCGTCGTAGGCGTTCGAGGGGGCTATGACCTTCAGCCCGGGCACGTGCATGAACATGGCATGCAGGCCCTGAGAGTGCTGAGCACCCTGGCCCCATGATTTTCCGATCATGCTCCGAACGACGAGCGGCACGCGAACCTGGCCGCCGTACATGTAATGGCTCTTCGCCGCGATGTTGACGAGCTGATTCATGGCAAGCATGAGAAAATCCATGCGTATGTGAACATGGACCGGCCGCATGCCCGCCATTGCCGCTCCAATCGCAACCCCTGTCATCGCGTCTTCGGAGAGCGGGGTCCCGAATACACGCTCGGGCCCGAACTCCTCGACGAGACCGAACGTCGAACCCTGGATCGCCTTGTGATCGTCGACATCGAGGCCGAAAACGAAGACGCGGGGATCGCGCCGCATTTCCTGTGCGACGCCTTCGCGCAACGCGTCGACATAGGTCAAGAGCCGCGTATTGGCGCTCGGCGATGGGGAGTTAGTTTGCATAGACATCGGTGCGTAACGCCCCCGGCCCTGGAAAATCACTCGCTTCGGCAAAGGCGACCGCATCGGAGATTTCCCGCTCGACCGATGCGTCGATTTTCGCGCGCAGAGAGTCGGACAGCTTGGCGCCGAGTTTCGCGACCTGATCGTCTTCGACCCAGGGTGCGAGATCGGTGCGCGCACGGTAGCCCGCGTCGAAGTCCTCGTTGGGGCCGACATGCTCCCGCCAGCGATAAGTACGGCACTCGAGGAAAATCGGCCCGCGTTCGCCGCGTCGGATTTGTGCGATGCTGTTGGCCGTGATCGCTCTGATCTTGAGCACGTCGCCGTCGTCGATCTGGTGCGCGGGGATGCCGTAGGTCTCGACGCGCTCACAGAGCCGCTCCGTCGCCCACCGCTTCGTGATCGGCGTATGGATGGCGTAGAAGTTATTCTCGCACACGAACAGGATCGGCAGCTTGTGAAGAGCCGCGAAATTCAGGCTCTCCGCGAAAACGCCTTCCTCGGTCGCACCATCGCCGAAAAACGCCGCGACCACGCGGTCCGTCCCCATGCGTTTCAGCGCCAACGCGTAGCCAAGTGCTACGGGAATTGTCGTGCCGACGACGGCCGAAGCGCCCAGCACATTGTGCGACATGTCGATCAAATGCATCGAGCCGCCCTTGCCGCCGGTAACACCCGTCGCCTTGCCGTAAAGCTCCGCCATCATGGCCTTGAGCTCACCCCCCTTCGCGAGGAAGGCTGCGTGCCCCCGGTAGGTCGGCGAGACGACATCGTCGGGGCGAAGTGCATCGCAAACACCGACGGCAACCGCTTCCTGCCCGATCGAAAGGTGCACGGGGCTCTTGATCTTGTTGGAAGGGTAAATACGCGCGACCTCCTCTTCCGCCCGCCGGATGAGGCGAAGGGAGCGATAGATGCGCTCAATGTCGGCAGCACTCGCCACTGCCGCAACAACGCTATTCGGAGCCCGTTTGGTCATCGACCCACGCCGCTTCGGCGGCCGGCAGCCGTCACGGCTTTGGACCGCCGCGGGGCCCGGAGCGGCACGCGTGCGCCAGCGCCCGTCTTTCCCGCTTTCGGAGTCGGATTCGCTGACAATGCCGCAGCGCAGTGCGCTTCCACCCGCTCACACACGAAATGATAGATCGCGATGTGCGCCTCCTGGATACGCGGCGTCGAGCGCGACGGCACGTCGAGCAAAATGTCGCTGTGGGCCGCGAGCTTGCCGCCCCCCTCGCCGGTCAGCGCGATCGTGGTCATCCCGAGTGCTCGCGCGCGCTTGAAGGCGGCGATCACGTTTTGAGAATTCCCGCTCGTGCTCAAGCCCCAGAGCACACCGCCCGGCTCCCCATAGGCTTCGACTTGGCGAGCAAATGCTGTCTCATAAGAATAATCGTTGCTCCAAGCCGTCAATGCCGCGGGGTCCGCCCCGAGTGCGATGACTTTGAGACCCGGCCTTTCGATGTGGAAGCGGCAGACCAGTTCGCCCGCGATGTGCATTGCATCGGAAGCCGATCCACCGTTGCCGCAAACGAGCAAGGGGAGCCGGCGGGAGAGTGCCGCGGAAATGCGCTCGATAGCCGCTTCAGCCAGCTTCTCCAACTGCGCCGTGCGCGTTCGTGTCAAAAGGTCGATGGATTGACCGAGATAGCCGGTCAAGGTTGAAATCGCGATCGGAGCCTCCCAAAGAGCGCCATGCGCGAACGCCTGGCCGAACCTTAAGCCCGGCAAGTCATTAGACAATTACCATACGATTGACAAGCTCATGTCGCACCGCGACTGTGTAGAGCCGTATGAAGAGGGCGCTTGGCAGGATCGCGCGGCCGCGCCATCCGGCCTTTTCGAGGCCCGTAAGGCGAATCTCGAACTCCCTACCGGTCCCGACGCGGCCGGCTTGAAAACGCGGCAAAAGCCCGATGACGGAGAGCATCCGCAGGAAGAAAATCTGAGCCGTTTCGCCAAAAAGCACGACTTCGGGGACGTTCGCATCGCCGCGGCCCTGCAAGCGAGCCAGGACGACGGCGAGGTCTCGTAGGGTGTTCGCCTGCGCCCGGCTGACTTCGCCCACGCTTCGGGCCGCCTCGATCGACCTCAGCGGCAACAACAGGAATAGTAGGGGTGCGAGCGGCATCCCGAGAACCAACGCTACGGCTGTCTTGACGACGTCGGGGATTGGGAGCGGCATCCGGCTCGCGCGCCGGTGGACCAGGTATATGAGTCGCGCGCAAAACGAATAGACGCGAAAGATCCACGATGCCAAATGAAAGGACCGCGACGCGAGGATATCGATGTGCCGCTTGACCTCAGCGACGCTGGCGCCCTCGAGGTCGGGGGGCGAACTAACAACGCTTCTCTGGACGGCTCGTTCGGTTACGGCGTGGGCGTAAACCCGATCTGGCCCGGCCGCCAGTCGATAACCCTTATAAACCTCGACCGGCACCTGCCGATCGGGAAGCACGCGGCGCGCGCCGGCGGAATCGAGGGCGCTACTGTCCCAAAGCCGATAGGACGCGGTATCGACGGCGTGGGCGAGTGCCTCGGCGCTGTCATGCGCGCGCTCCGTGCGCAGCATCCTAATCGCGCGATTCTCAACGAGAGGTTCGACACGCTTCGACACGAGGGCTTCAAGAGAGGTCGTCGACATATGCCGACCGTCGTGCGGGCCAAGATAGTTCCCGCCACCCGCCGCACCAGGGTGCCACGTATGGTACATGAACTCCTCCGTCTCCCACACCTCGCGTCGCCCGAGATTGACGAGACGGAAGGTCATGTCGTAAGGCCCGCAAATATGGCCGAGAAAGTCGATGTGCTCGTCCGCCCCGCCGATCGCGAGAAGATCGCTCCGCCGTGCGCACATACACGCACCATAGTTGCGAACGTGGGTGGGATCCACATCGTCCAGCAGGCCGCTCGTTTTCCCGCCCGACGCGTTGATGCACCCCCGTCCCTCGACCTCCTCGAACGATGGGAAATTGAAGGGGTAGAGATCGCGCCGGGAATTGCGAAACTGATCCATGTGATAGACGATGTTCGGATCTTCGTGAAACCGATCGAGGATGCGGCGCATGAACGTCGGCTTCACCATCGCGTCGGAATCCCCGATCATGACGATATCGCCGCGGCTGAGCACGATGCCAACGTTATACATGAGATGCTTGTGGTAATAGCAGCTCTCCGGCATCTCGAGGGTTACCCACGTATCGACTTGGTCCTCGAACCGCCTGATCGTTTCCGATACGCGGGAATAATACTCGATCACGATGACTTCGAACTGCGCGCGCTCGACGGTCTGGTTGGCGAGATAGTGCAGGAGGTGAAAACTCTCGCGCACGCTCCAATCCAGCAAAATCAAACTGATCTTGGGATTGACGCGTTCGCTTCGCTTGATGAATTTCACGGCATGCGCCTCTTGGAGGGTGGGGTTCGACCGATCTCCGGCCAGCAATGGCACCTGGGCATTCGCACCTGATCAGTCGAGTTCGAATGCGTCCTTGTAATCGCGTTTCAAGGCCGGATCCTGTTCTTCCTTAAGGAGCAGGCAATTACCGACCGCCAGCAACTCTATCTCCGTCCCCATGAAACAACGAAACGCGTCCTCCGGCGTGCAGACGATCGGCTCACCCCTTACGTTAAAACTCGTGTTGACGAGAACCGGACACCCCGTGCGCGCCTTGAACGCCGTGAGGAGATCGTGGAAGCGCGGATTCGTATCTCGATGCACCGTCTGGATGCGCGCCGAATAGTCGATGTGCGTGACAGCAGGAATTTCCGAGCGAATAACGTTGAGCTTGTCGATTCCGAACAAAACCTCTTCGTCGGCGGTCATATGCCGTTGCCGCTCTTTTTTCACTTCGGCGACGAGCAGCATGTAAGGGCTGTCGCCGTCGAGTTCGAACCAGTCGGCGACATCCTCGCGAAGGACTGCCGGCGCAAAAGGGCGAAACGACTCCCGGTACTTTACCTTGAGATTGAGAATCTTCTGCATGGTCGCGGAACGCGCGTCGCCGAGGATCGAGCGCGCGCCGAGTGCGCGCGGTCCGAACTCCATCCGGCCTTCGGCCCAGCCGACGGCCTTCTCTTCGACAAGGCCGCCCACCACGGCGTCGATGAGGGCGCGGTCGTCCAGCACGCGAAACTTTGCCTTGGCGCCGGTCAGCCGCCGCTCGATCTCGCTTTGCGTGTATGACGGCCCCAAATAACCGCCCCTCATATGGTCGCGCACATTGCTCACGCGTCGGGGCTGGCCCTGGTAGAGGTGATAAGCCGCAAGTGCCGCTCCAAGCGCGCCGCCGGCATCGCCCGCCGCCGGCTGTACCCAGACATCGCTGAACGCACCATCGCGCAGGACCTTGCCATTTGCGACGCAGTTGAGGGCAACGCCGCCCGCCAGGCACAAATTCTTCATCCCCGTTTCTTTTGCCGACGAGCGTGCGAGCCGGAGCACCACTTCTTCCGTCACCGCCTGAACCGACGCGGCGACATCCATATGGAAAGGCTCGAGCCTCTCCTCGGGTTTGCGCCGCGGGCGGCCGAGCAGGCGATCGAAACTCTCGTTCGTCATTCGCAAGCCGGTGCAGTAATCGAAATAATCCAGGTTCACGCGGAAAGATCCGTCTTCCTTGAGATCGAGGAGATTCTCCAGGATGAGCTGCTTGTGTTTC